>CAZKPC010000016.1:0-35916 GCA_964554565.1 uncultured Halobacteriales archaeon | reverse complement strand
CTCTACATCATGGGCGAGAACCCGGTGATGAGCGAACCCGACGGCAACCGGGTCGAGGAGCGTCTCCAGGAGCTCGAGTTCATCGCCGTTCAGGACATCTTCATGACGGAGACGGCGAAGTACGCGGACGTCATCCTCCCGGCCACGACGTGGGCCGAGCGGGGCGGCACGGTCACCAACACGGACCGGCGCGTCCAGCGCATGCGCGGGGTCCATAAGGTCCACGAGAACACCAAGCACGACTTCGAGATCCTCTGTGAGGTCGGGAACCGCCTCTTCGGCGACGGCAGCTTCGACTTCGAGGACCCGGAGGACGTCTTCGAGGAGATGCGGGAGGTCATGCCGAGCTATCACGGCATGAGTTACGACGCGCTCGGCGAGGAAGGGCTCCACTGGCCCTGCCGCGAGCCCGGCGACGAGGGCGACCCGTTCCTCTACGAGGACGGCTTCACCACCGAGAGCGGGCTCGGCCAGATCGAGGGCGTCCGCCATCAGGAGCCCAAGGAGGTCCCCGACGAGGAGTACCCGCTCATCCTCACGACGGCCCGGCTCGAGGAGCACTACAACACGGGCACCATGAGCCGACGCTCCCCGACGCTCTCCCGCCAGTACCCCGAGAACTTCGTCGATATCCACCCGAACGACGCCGAGCGCTACGGTATCGAGGACGGCGACTACGTGAAGGTCAAATCGCGGCGCGGCGAGATCACGGTGAAGGCCGAGGTCACCGAGGACATCAAGGAGGGCTCGATCTGGACGACGCCCCACTTCGCCGCGGCCTCCGCCAACCGCCTGACGAACGACGTCTTGGACGAGCGCGCGAAGATCCCCGAGTACAAGGCCGCCGCGGCGGAGATCGAGGTCGGCGTCGAGCCGACCGACGAACCGGTCTCGGCTGACGACTAGGCCCGCCGGATCCTCCCGCCTTCTCCCAGCCCGCCGACCGGACCGGTTCTCCACGAGTATACGGCCCCGACCCCCTCGCGAGGGAACCCTTAACCCAATCCGGATTGACAGATCGAACTGACCACCCGCCGCGGTGTGGCGCCGCCCGGCGGTGGACAGGAACCTGCCATGACCAACGACGCATCCGACAACAAGGCCATCGTTCGTGAGTACCTCAAGTCCTTCAACGACCGCGACCGGGACGCGATGGGCGAGCTATTGGCCGCGGACGCCATCGAACACGGGGTCCACGGCGAGATCCACGGCCGCGAAGCGATCGTCGATTTCCTCGCCGGCCATTTCGAGGCGTTCCCCGACTACAGCGGTACCACCGAGCAGGTGATCGCCGAGGGCGACCACGTCACCGTCCGGTATACGGCCACGGGTACACATACCGGCGAATACCGTGACGTCGAGCCGACGGGCGAAACCGCCGAGTGGAGCGGGATCGCCATCTACCGGATCGAGGACGGGCAGATCACCGAGATCTGGCTGGAGGAGGACCGACTCGGCCTCCTCGAACAGCTCGAGCTCGTGGATTCGCCGCCGGCCGCGCACCTCCGGCTCTGATCGGCCGGCCACCGGACGGAACCGTTTTTTCCGGGTCGCGCGCAGTTCGGCCCATGGACTTGGTCGGGGCTCTCGAGGCGGCCCGGGGCACGACGTGCGTGGTCGGTGCCGGCGGCAAGAAGAGCACCCTGTTCGCGCTGGCCGAACGCCTCGATCGGGCCGTGGTCACGGCCACGGTGCGCATCCCGATATTCGATCGCCGGGTCGCGTCGGTGACCGTCACGGACGATCCGGTTTCGGCGGTTCGAGCGGCTGAAGCGTGGCCCGTCGGCGTCGTGGCCGAGCGGAACGACGACCGCTACGAGGGCTACGACCCGGCCGACGTGGACGAACTGGGCCGGGCGGGGGTGGCGGATGCCGTGCTCGTCAAGGCCGACGGGGCGCGCACCCGGTGGTTCAAGGCGCCAGGCGAGCACGAGCCGCGGCTGCCCCGGGATGCCGACGTGGTCGTCCCGGTGGCCAGTGTCAAGGTCGTCGGCGAGCCGCTGGACGCGGAGCACGTGCATCGGCCGGAGCGGGTGGCCGCGCTCACCGGCCTCGATCTCGGGGACCGCATCGGGCCGGCTGACGTGGCGGCTGTGTTGGCCAGCGAGGACGGGGGCCGCCGCGACGTCCCGCCCGACGCGACGCTGATCCCACTGCTCAACATGGTCGACGATCCGGACCTCGAAGCGACAGCTCGGTCGATCGCGGCCGAGCTCCACCAGCGGGTCGATGTACCCCGCGTCGTGCTCACGCGACTGATCGACGAGGATCCGGTCGTCGGGGTCGTGGAGCCGCCGTGACCGCCCGACGCTTCGGTGGGGCTGTCACGACTCGCTGAGCCGGTCGGCCGCGTCCCGGAACTCGGCCCGCGTGTTGATGTTGTCGAACGTCCCGAGGGCCGCGTGTTCGAGGACCTCCGCCTCGCTGACCTCGCGGACGTCGAGGTCATCGAAGGCGGCGACGATCCGCCCCTCGCCCCGGTCCCGGGCCGCGTCACAGGCGGCGATCATCGGCTGGGTCCGGTAGACGGCCTGTGTCGTCTGATACCAGCCGTCACCAACCCGCGGGACCGCGGCGTCGTGGTCCGCCACCCGGTCGAAGAGAAACTCGACGAGCTCGGGTTCGACGAAGGGCATATCGCAGGCGACCACGGCCGCGGTATCAGCGTCGGCCGCAGTCAGGCCGGTGCGGATCCCGAACAGCGGCCCCTGGTCCGGATCGGGATCCGCCGCGTAGGTGGTCGGCGCGGCGATCCCCTCGAGCGCGGCCTCGATGGCCTCGCGTTGGTCCGAGCGGCCGTTGACGACCACCTCGTCGACCACCGTCACCAGCCGATCGGCGACCCGGCGGATCATCGGCGTGCCGGCGAGGTCCGCCACGGCCTTGTCCGCCTCGCCGAACCGCGTCGACCGTCCGCCCGCGAGGATCACCCCGGCGCGCATGCCTGCTGTCTCGCCCCGGTGGCCCTTCAGAATTTATCCGAACGGCCGTCGGTCGTTCGTCAGCTCGAACAGGCCTCAGCAGCTATGCCGCTGGAGCTCGTACGGCCGCCGGGGAGCACCCGTGGAGGAGGACTGTGGCGTCTGCGGCACGACGGTGCCGTTCAGCCTGACCGTGCACGTGCTCGTCCATACCAATACGGACGACGGCGTCCGCGACACCTACGTGTGTCGGGAGTGCTACGAGGACCACCTCGAGCCGCTCCTCGCGGACGCTGAGGCCTCAGAGAACTGACCGCACCCGGTCCCAGTGGCTGCCCTTCCAGAAGTACTGACCACAGTCCTCACACCGCCAGCAGTCGAACTCCCTGGCCGACGGTGCATAGTCCGGGCGTTCGGCGTCCGCCGGCACGGCTTCCAGGCGGCCGTTACAGCGGCCACACCGGGACGGCTGGTCGGGCAGGGAGAGCTCGAACCCGGCGGCCCGGAGCTCGTCCAGCTGCGCCGCCACGTCCCGCTCGGTCAGGAGGACGCTCCGCGGGACCTGCGCCACGAGTGTTCGATCCCGGGAGACGAGGACCCGCTCTTCGTTTCGAGCGATGGCCTGCAGCGTCCCGTCGGACTCCACCCCGCGATCGCCCGCGTAGGCCGCGTCGTACCCACACATCCGGAGATAGACCGCCAGCTTCCCCAGCATGTGGTCGAGGAGCACCGGGTCGCTGGCCGGCGTGCACGGGCCGGGGTCCGCATCGGGGGTCATGCTGTCGTTACCGGGGACCAGACGGCCCGCATCGAAAACCGTGGTGGCGGGCTCGGACGCTCAGACCGCGCTTATCGGCCGCCATCGGCCGGCCGGCAGCCAAATCCTTATTTCCGCCGCCGGCTGAACTCGCGGGAATGACGGACCCGTCGGCAGCCGGCCTCGTTAACGTGGATCTCGATTCCGGATCGGTCACGAGCGAGCCGCTGCCACGCGAGTGGCTGCGGCAGTTCATCGGGGGCAAGGGGCTCGCCGCCCGGGTGCTGTACGAGGAGCTCCGACCGGGGATCGACCCGCTGGGGCCGGAAAACGTGCTGGTGTTCGCGGTGGGCCCGCTCACGGGACTGTTGCCCGGCGACGATCGATACGCCGCGGTCACGAAGTCGCCCCAGACCGGCGGCTTCCTGGACACCTACGCGGGCGGGGCGTTCCCCGGCCGTCTCGCCGGTGCCCTCGACGACCACCTCCTGCTGGTCGTGACCGGGGCGGCCGAGTCACCGGTCCGGGTCGTCGTCGAGGACGGCACCGCCACCATCGAGCCGGCGGCGGACTGGTGGGGGCTCGACGCGGTCGAGCTCGATGAGCAGGTCTCGGACGGAGCCCTGGCCGGTATCGGGCCCGCCGGGGAGCACCGGGTCACCTACGCGACGATCGCCTCGGACGGCGGGGACCACCACGCGGGCCGGGGTGGCGCGGGGGCGGTGATGGGGAGCAAACGGCTCAAGGCCGTGGTGGCCCATGGGGAGCGGCCGAGTCTCCCCCTGGGGCTCGAGGCGCTGCGGGACCGGGCGGAGCGTCGACTCGAGGACTCTCATACGGGCCGGTGGCACCGCGCCGGCGGCACCGCCGAGTCGGTTGATTTCGCGGACGCCGTGGGCGGGTTGGCGACGAAGGGCTGGCAGACCGGCCGCTTCGAGGGCGCCGAGGACGTCGGCGTCGAGGCCGTCAAGGACCGTGCCGCCGGCCGGGAGCGGGAAGCGGACCGGGTGCCCGGAGACTTCCAACTGGGCGACGATGAACAGCTCCACCGCGGCGGCGCCGGGATGAGCCTCGGCGCCGGGCTCGGCATCGATGACCCGGACGCGGTGGCCCGGCTGGAGGCCGCCTGCGACCGGCTCGGGCTCGATCTCGTGAGCGGCGGCAACGTGCTGGCCTGGACGATCCGCGCCGGGCAGGCCGGCCACGTGGACACCCCGCTGGGGTTCGGCGATCCGGCCGGGGCCGAGGACCTGCTCGAGGCGATCGCCACCCGGGCGACACCCCTGGCCGACGGGCTGGCGGCGGGCGTCGAAGCGGCCGCCGAGCAGTACGGCGGGCACGGCTTGATCCCCTCGGTGAAGGGGCTCGAGCTGCCGAACTACGATCCACGGGCGGCGCCGAGCATGGCCCTCGCGTACGCGACGAGCGACCGGGGAGCCTGCCACCGGCGGGCGCTGCCGATCGAGCGCGAGCCGTTCGAGGGGGAGTGGGCGCCGGCGGAAGCGGCCGCCGCCGTGATCGAGGAACAGAACCGGCGGGCCGCCCAGTGGTGTCTGATCGTCGACGACTTCGCCGTGGCGGCCATCGAGGACCGCGGCGCGAAGTGGTTGGCCGCACTGAACCATCCGGCCGACGCGGCCGCCCTCGAATCGCTCGGCGAGCGGGTGTGGACCCTGACCCGGCTGTTCAACGTCCGGGAGGGGTGGCGTCGCGCGGACGACACGCTACCGCCGGTGCTCACCGATGGCCTGGTGGAAGGTCGCGAGGCCGACGGGATCGACGAGACGCGGTTCGAGGCCATGCTGGAGGCCTACTACGCGCGCCGGGACTGGGGGCCGGACGGACGTCCCACCCGGGCGCTGGTCGAGCAGCTCGGGCTGTCGGCAGTCGTCGATGACGACACGCTGCTCGCCGACGGGCGGGCGTCCACGCCGGGCGGGAGCTGACCAGGGGCGCCGTTCGCGTCTTACGCTCGATACCCGTCCAGATCGGCAAGGATCGACTCGATTTCCTCCAGCGCGGCCGCCAGGGATTCGACCCCCGGTTTCGACTGCCGGTCCGGGCTCGCCAGGACTTCGACGGGCTCCGAGCCGAGCTGGACGAAGTCCAGGTCCAGCGCGGTGGCGCTCGCGCGCAGCCCGAGGCCGATGTCGGCCTCGCCCCTGCGGACCATGCGGGCCGGGCTCTCGTGGGCCTTCACCGTGAGGTCGTAGCCGTCGATCCGATCGGTCAACGCGGCTCGATCGGTCCCGCGGCCCCCGGCGTGTTCCTCGATGAGGGCGTCGAAGCTCGCCCGGAGGCCCGCGGCGCCATCGCGGTTCACGAGCCGGAGCTCCCGGTCGATCAGGTCGTCGAGCCCCGTCACGTCGTCGGGATTCCCGGACGGCACGAGCAGCCCCCAGTCGCGGTGCCAGCTCCCGAGCCCGACCGCCTCGACCTCTCGGTTCGTTGGGCCCGCGGCGACCGCCACGTCCGCCACCCCGTCGCGGAGCCGGCGCCGGCCGTCGCGGCTCCCGATCGGCAGGAAGCGTGGCCGCTCGAGGCGGTCGAGCAGCCGGGAGAACGCGGGGTCGTCCTCGCCGACGCCGAGCACGGTCGGCGGGCGGATGTCCGGCGAGAACAGCCGCACCTCCACGGCCTCGCTCTGTCCGAGGTATTCGACGTCGGCGGGCACCTCGACTACGCCGTCCGCCTCGACCAAGCTCGTGGTCGCGCCGCTGCCCTTGTCGACCGGATACGCCAGGAGCTGCCCGTCGCCGTCCTCGACCAACCCCGTCGGCATGAACCGGCGGCGACCCTGGGGCGAGCGCTCGCGGACGCCCATGGTCGCCTGGACGGTGGCGGTCACGGGTTCGGGCAGGCCGGCGGCCGACCGGAGCGCCGGCGCGACGAAGGTTCGGAAGATGGTCAGAGCGGACACGGGATAGCCCGGCAGTCCGATGTAGGCCGCCCCGCCGAGCCGCCCGATGAGCATCGGTTTCCCCGGTTTCACCGCGACGCCGTGGACCAGGAGCTCCCCGCGTTCCTCGATGACTCGATAGATGACGTCGATGGCACTCGCGCTCGTCGAACCCGAGGAGAGCACGAGGTCACACTCCTCCGCGGCAGTCAAGAGGACCGACTCGAGGGCCTCCAGGTCGTCGCCGGCGTGCGGGTAGCGAACCGGTTCGGCGCCGGCTTCATCGACGCCGGCGACCAACGTATCGCTGTTGACGTCGTAGATCTGTCCCCGGCTGTCGTCGAGCGGCTCGCCCGGCGGCACGAGCTCGTCGCCGGTCGAGACGATGCCGACCCGCGGCCGCCCGCGGACCGGAACGGGCTCGCGCCCGAGAGCCGCCAGCAGCCCGATCTCTCTCGGCGTGAGCCGAGTCCCGGGGCCGAGCGCCCGAGCGCCCGCGGCGATATCGGCGCCGGCGAACATCACGTTGTCACCGGGCGCGATGGCTTTGCGGACGCGGATCCCGTCGTCGGATTTCTCGGTCCGTTCGACCATGACCACAGCGTCGGCGCCAGGCGGGAGGACAGCCCCGGTCGAGATCTCCGCGACGGTGCCCGGTTCCACGGTCACGTCCGGGTGTTCGCCGGCGTGAACTGCGCCGATGGGGTCCAGCGTCACGGGGTTGGCCTCGTCGGCCCCGAAGGTGTCGCGGGCGCGCACAGCGTACCCGTCCATGCTCGCCCGGTCGAACCCCGGGACGTCACGGTCGGCCTCGATGCGCTCGGCCAAAACGCGGCCGCGGGCCTCGGCGAGCGGAACCTGTTCGACGTCGGGGGCGAGCTCGAGGTCCTCGATCGTGGCTTTCGCGGCTTCGTAGGAGGCCAGCTCGTGGAACTCCCGCCGGCTCACCCCGACCACTCCCAGAGTTCAACGTCGACGGTCCGCCCTGCGCCGAACCCGTCCATGGCTTCGGGGATGACCACCCAGCCGTCGGCCAGCGCCACGCTCGAGAGGACGCCCGCTCCGCTGGCGCGGGTCGGGGTCGCCAGGAACGGCGGTCCCTCGCCACCGTTTCGCCGGTCCAGCCGAACGCGAGCGAAGGTGCGCGTCCCTGGCTCGCTGGCGATCTTGCGCTCCAGCTGGGCTCGCCGGGTCGGCGGGGCCGGTGCCGGGAGCCCGCCGAGGCGTTTGACGGCCGGCCGGAGGAACTGTACCGCGTTCACGATACACGCGACGGGATACCCCGGTAGCATCAACACGGGCGTGCCTTCGACGCGGCCCAGGGCGACCGGATGGCCGGGTTTGAGCGCGACGCCGTGGACGAGGACTTCGCCGAGCTCCTCGACGACCTCCGGCACCAGATCGCGGGCCCCGACGGAGGAGCCGCCGGTCGTGACGACCGCATCGTGGTCCAGGTCGCGCTCGATCGCGTCAGCGAGGGCGGCCGGGTCGTCCGTGACGACGTCGCGGTAGCTCGCCGTACCGCCCCAGCGCTCGATCAACTGCGCGACGGTCTGGCCGTTCGTCTCGATGATTTCACCCGGCGCCGGGTCGCTCTGAACCAACTCCTCGCCCGTCGGGAGGACGGCGACGGCCGGCCGCTCGTGAACCGTGACGCTCTCGCAGCCCACGGATTTCAGCAGCCCGAGGTCCGAGGGCCGCAGCTGGTGTGGGGGCTGATAGAGCGTGCGCCCGGCTTCGACGTCCTCACCGGCGGACCCGACGTTCTCGCCTTCCGCGACGGCGTCGAAGACCTCGAGCTCGTCCCCCACGGCCCCGACCTGTTCGATCTTCACGACGGCATCGGCGCCGTCGGGGAGCTCGCTGCCGGTATGCACTCTGACCGCCCGATCGGGGCCAGCGGCGTCGGCCTCCTGGAGGACGACCGGCGATCGGGCGGTGGCGCCGAACGTGTCGGCGGCGCGGACGGCAAACCCGTCCATGGCCGCGCGGTCGTAATGGGGGACCGGCCGGTCGGCCATCACGGGCGCGGCGATGGCCCGCCCGTCGGCGGCGCGGAGGGGGACCTCCTCGCTCCGTCCGTGGGGTTCGAGGTCCTCGAGCAGCCGTTTCCGGGCGGCCGCGAGCCGAGTGACGTCCTTGAACCCCGCCGTTTGCCGGTCCTCTGCTGCCATGATCGCGTCGTTGGAGGTGCGGGACCAAAAGCTCCGCCACCTGGGGCCGGTCAGGATGCACCGCCGCGGTCGGCTCAGTTCACCGGGCGAACCCCCGGCGCCCGGAGATGACTGCCTCTTATGGACCTGGACAGCGAGGCTGCGGACCGCATGTCGGTTGCCATCCGTCCGGCCGGCGCGGCGGACGTCCCCGGCATCCAACGCGTGGCCGAGGCCGCGTGGCATGAGGCGCATGCCCCGATCATCGGCGAGGAGGCTGTCGCGTCGTTCCTCGATGAGTACTACGACGCGGACGCCTTCGATCGGTATCTGGCGAACGACGAAGGGGTGCTCGCCGTCGCGGTCACGGCCGAGGGAACGGTGGTGGGCTTCGCGTCGGCGCTCCCGGATGACGAGCGATCGGGCACCTATCAGCTCGGCCGGATCTACGTGACCCCGGACCGGTGGGGCGACGGGATCGGCCAGGGACTCCTCGAACACACCGAGACAGCGATCCGGGATCGGGGCGGCGACCGGATCTCGCTGGGCGTGATGCAGGCCAACGAGCGCGCCGTCGCGTTCTACGAAGCCGCCGGCTACGAACGGGTCGACGAGTTCTACGACGAGCAGATCGAGACGCCCGGCTACACCTACCGGAAGGACCTCTAGACTGCGTCGGGTCCACGTCCGAATCGATTCCCGGGGGCTTCGGCGTCGACTTTTACGCGCTCTCCGCCGGCTGGAAGGTGTGCCGATCAGTTCCCGTAGACGTCGCTGAGCCGCGTGAAGGACCACCGGAGCCCGAACCAGAGGAACGCGATCGCGGCCAGCAACCCCAGCAGCTGCACGCCGGGGGTGTACCATCGGTCCGGGGTTCGAAACAGGAACACTGCGGCCGCCGCGGCGATCCCGCCGGCAGCAAGAAGGCCCCAGCCCGTAGCCCCGATGGAGCGCCGCATGCGGCTGGCCTCGCAGCCCGGTGGCAAAAGGTTCAGGTCGGCGGCCGACAGCCTAGGTCGCGTCCTCGATCTCGTCGATCACGGCCGGGACCACCTCGTGGAGGTCCCCGATCACCGCGTATTCGGCCTTCCCCATGATGGCGGCCTCCGGGTCGGTGTTCACGGCGAGGATGTTCTTCGCCCCCTTGCAGCCGACCATGTGCTGGATGGCGCCGCTGATGCCACAGGGGATATAGATGTCCGGGCTGATCTTGTTCCCCGTGAGCCCGATCTGGTCGTCGTGGGGCCGCCAGCCCTCGTTGACGGCCGCCCGGGAGGCGCCGACCGTCCCACCGAGTAAGTCCGCGAGCTCCTCGAGCTTGTCGTAGCCCTCGGGTCCGCCGACGCCGCGTCCCCCGCTGACGACGACCCGGGCTTCGCTGAGGGGCACGCCCTCGACGTCGGCCTCCTCGAACCGGTCCACTTCGACGGCCAGCTGGGCGTCGTCCAGGTCCGGCGTGAAGGACTCGACCGACGGGTCCGTTGGCGCGTCGGCTTCGGCGAGGCCGAGCTCGTGTTCGGCCGTCGTGAGCAGGTACGTGTCGGCCTCGAGCCGGGCGTGTTCCTTCAGGCTGCCGCCCCAGCGCTGGCGGGTCAGCTCGTAGACTTCGCCGGGCTCGACCTCGAGGCAGTTCGCCGCCATCGGCTGGTTCAGCGTGGCCCCGGCCCTCGCGAGGACCTCCTGGCCCCGGTCGCTCCCGGCCGCCACGATCGTCGAGGTGCCCACCTCGGCTGCCAGCTGCACGAGGCTGTCGGCCCAGGCCGCCGGGGCGTACCCGTTCAGGGCGTCGTGCGTGACGTGGTAAACCGTGTCCACCCCGTAGTCGCCGAGCTGATCAGCCGTCTCGTCGGCGTCCTCGCCGAACACGGCGGCAGTGACCGCCCCATCCGTCGCCGCGGCGAGCTCCCGGACGAGCGTGAACTGTTCGAGGGCGGTCTCCTCGACGGTCCCGGCCTCGTGTTCGACGAACGCGAGGACCATTTCAGAGCACCTCCACTTCGTCCTCGAGGATCCGGACGACTTCCGGGGCCGCCTCCGGCCCTTCGCCGAGGACTTCAGCTTCCTCCTGTCCCTCGTCGGGGGACTCCAGCTCGACTTTCTCGAAGGTCCCGGCGTGGTCGCCGGCCACCGGCTCGGCGCGGTCGACCTCCTGCTTGCGGGCCTGCATCCGGGCGCGCATCGAGGCGTAGCGCGGCGAATTGATCCCTTCCTTCACCGTGACTACGGCCGGCAAGTCGAGCTCGTAGACCTCCTCGCCGCCGGAGACTTCCCGCTTCGCGACCGCGGCGTCGCCGTCGAGTTCGAGGTCTTTGATGCCGGTCACGCAGGGCAGGCCGAGCGACTCGGCCACGCGGAGGCCCACCTGGTAGTTCTCCTGGTCCGCCGATTCGTTCCCGAACAGGAGGAGGTCGAAGGGGACCGCCCCGTCGGCCTCGATCTGGTTCGCGATCGCGGTGGCGGTCTCCCGGGGCGTCCACTCCTCGCCTTCGGTTTCGAGCAGGACCGCCTCGTCGGCCTGCATGGCCAGCCCCGTGCGGAGCTGTTCGGTCGCTTCGTCCGGGCCCAGTGTCAGAACCGTCGCCGAGCCGTCGTGTGTTTCGACCTGTTGGACGGCCTCCTCGATGGCGCACTCCTCGTGCGGGCTCATCGTATAGCCCAAGCTTCCGGCATCGATGTCCTGTTTGTCGTCGGTGAGTACGATCTTCGCCCCCGTATCCGGGACGCGCTTGATGCACGCCAGTACGTCGACCATTTTGGTGTCCTGAGTTCTCCGTGTTCGCGACCCGTGACCTGGGTCCGAGGTAATCAGTGGCCGGTGCGGCCGGCGGACCGGCTTAACTGCGGATCCGGTCGTTCTCCGGATCGAACAACGGCCGGCTGCCCGCGACTTCGACGGTGACCGGGTACTGCTCGCCCATGTATTCGACCTGCAGGCTCCGGCCCTCCTCGGCGTACTCCTGGGGGAGGTAGCTGAGCAGCAGGTGTTTGCCGACCGACGGGCCGGTGCCCGCACTGGTCACATAGGACCGCCGCCCTTCCTCGTCGACGAGGACGTCCCCGGATTGGTCGAGGATCGGCTCGCTCCCGAGCATGAACCGGCGCTCGCCCTCGGAGCTCATGTGGTCGTCGACCGAGAGCGTACAGAGCGTCGCGGCGTTCTCCTCGTCGATCGCTTCGGCGTAGGCCTCCTTGCCGATGAAGTCGGCGTCCTTCACGCCGTGGAAGGTGAGGCCGGCCTCGGCCGGGTTGTAGTCGAGCTCGAGCTCGTGGCCGTAGAGCCGGTAACCCTTCTCCATGCGGCCGGTGGTCCCGTAGACGCCCATGCCGACCGGCCGGACGTCGTACTCCTGGCCGGCCTCCCAGAGGGTGTCCCACAGGCGGGCGCCCTTCTCGCTGGGCGCGTAGATCTCCCAGCCGAGTTCGCCGACGTAGGAGATCCGGAGCGCCCAGCAGTCCACGTCGCCGATGGTGATCTCCTGGGCCGAGTACGGCGGGAAGGCCTCGTGGGAGACGTCCTCCTCCGTGACCGACTGGACCAGGTCGCGCGCGTCGGGTCCCCAGACGCCGAGCGTACAGAGCGCTGAGGTCTGATCGACGATCTGGACGGAGCCGTCGTCCGGGAGATGGCCCTTGAACCAGGCTTTGTCCTGGCCGCCCATGCCGCCCCCGGTGATGACCCGGTAGCGGTTCTCGCCGATCCGGACGATCGTCAGGTCCGACACGAAGCCGGCGTTCTCCGCGAGGATGGGGGTGTAGACCGACTTCCCGATGTCGACGTCCATGCGGCCGACCGCCATCTTTTCGGCGTACTCGGTGGCGCCGGGCCCGACGAGGTCGAAGATGCTGAAGCCCATGTCGCCGACCATCGCGACGTGGTCGCGCATGTGGAGGTGCTCGGCCAGGATGATCGGCGACCACCAACGGGAGTCCCACTCGTGGGGCCGCAGCAGGTCCGCGAGCTCCGTGTTGTACTCCGTGAGCAGGTCCCGGTTGGATTCGAACCACTGGGGGCGTTCCCAGCCGGCCGTCTCGAAGAACCGGGCGTCGAGGTCGTCCTGCGCCTCGTAGAACGGGCTGGTCCGGAGCGGCCGCCCGGACTGCCACTGCTCGGAGGGATGGATGATGCCGTAGATCTCCTGGTAGAGCTCGTGGGCGCGGTCCTTGACCCATTTCCGGGGCGTCCCGTACTCGTAGAAGCGGTTGATGTTGGACTCGTGGATGTCGATGTCAGACCAGCCACGGGTCATGTGCTGGGCGACCGCCTCGCCGATCGCCGGGGCTTCCTTGATCCAGACGGCGGCGACCGACCAGAGGCCCTCGACGTCCTGCAGCGGACCGAGCAGCGGGGCCCCATCGGGTGCCTCCGAGAGGAGGCCGTCGATCTCGTAGCGCACGCCGGCGTTCGGATCGTCGAGTACCTCCGGCATCAGCTCGAGAGCGTCCTGCATCGATTTCTCGAACGCGTCCTGCGTGAGCGGCGGCTGCGTCGGCGAGAGCGGCGCCTCCTCGATGGAGGGCACGTCGTCGACGTCCCAGAGGATCGGCCGGTGCTGGTAGGACCCGATCTCCAGGTCGTTGCCGCTGGGCCGCTCGTACATCTGGGTGTCCATGTCGCGGACGACCGGATGGTTGATCTCGCCCTCGAAGTCCTCGAAGAACTCGATCGGGCCGACGGAGATCATCTGGTGGACGGCGGGCGTCAGCGGGATCTCGACGCCGGCCATCTTCGCGATCTTCGGGCTCCAGAGCCCGGCGCAGATCGCGACCTCGTCCGCCTGGACCGTGCCGCGGTCCGTTTCCACCGCGGCGATCGAGCCGTTCTCGACATGGAGGTCCGTGACCTCGGTGTTCGGCGAGAGCGTGAGCCCGCCATCGGTTTCCTCGTCCGCCCGTTCCCGCATGATGTCGCCGGCCCGTAGCGGGTCGCAGACACCGGCGCCCTCGCTGTGGAACCCGCCCTCGATCAGGTCCTCGTTGATGTAGGGTACGAGCTCCTTGACCTCCTCGGGCGTGAGCATCTCCGCCCGCTCGCCCCAGGCTTTCGCGGACTGCATCCGCCGGTGGAGCTCCTGCATCCGCTCCTCGGTCCGGGCGACCTCGATCCCGCCGGACTCGTTGAAGGTGTCCATCTCTTGGTACATCTCGATGCTCCGGCGGGTGAGATGGGTCATCTCCTTGGAGTGCTCGACGGGCATCAGGAAGTTCGAGGCGTGCCCGGTCGAGCCACCGGGGTCCGGCAGCGGTCCCTTGTCGATCAGGAGGATGTCGTCCCGCCCCATCCGGGCGAGATGGTACGTGAGGCTGTTCCCGACGATTCCCGCACCGATGATAACGGTCTCGGCAGACTCCGGCAGGTCCCGGGAGCTCATCGAGGCCTCCGGGACGCTTCGTCGAACGTGAACTGAGTCGGTCTAGTCAAAGGAGCAGGGCTCCCCGTGCGGACGCTCGCATCCGAGTACATGCACACTTCTGAAATGAAACATCCCCCCGTCATAAATGCCCCGCTAGTGGCTGAGGCAGCGGTTCGCGGTTCGGAAGGGAGCCCCGTCAGTGGGCTGTTTCTCCCGCTACTTCTCGGATCTCTTCGGCGGGTTCAACCCGACGCTGATCAGCCCTGGCGGGAGCGTGCACGCCGGCGCACTGGCTTCCGGGCCGATCTGAGCGGGATCGACTGGCCTCCGGAAAGTCCCTGCGAAACCGGTCCGGACTCAGCTCGAACGGCCGCGCGTTCTGTGGGGCTTCAATGGGGTGAGGTCCTCCGAGCCCCTCGGCGGGCTGAATAGGGGCCCGGCTCCTGTTCTCCAAGCGGAGAACGGCTGGTTCGCCGAACCTAGCGCCCCGTTCGTAAACTTTCATTACCTGCCCCAGCCTCGGTTCAGAGAGATGTCATCACCGGATTCGATCCCGACTGATTACGAGATCGCGCAGGACACCGAAATGCAGCGGATCACGGAGGTCGTGGAACCCTTCGGCCTCGGCCGCGACGACCTGGAGCTCTACGGGGAGCACAAAGCGAAGGTCAGCCTGGACGCCATCGACCGGATCACCCAGGAAGGCGACGACGGGAAGCTGATCCTCGTGACGGGGATGACGCCCACGCCGATGGGCGAGGGCAAGACGGTCACCACCGTCGGGCTCGGGCAGGCGTTCAACTACATCGACAAGAACGCGCTTATCGCCATCCGTGAACCCTCATTGGGCCCGGTTTTCGGCGTGAAGGGCGGCGCGGCCGGGGGCGGCTATTCCCAGGTCCTGCCGATGGAGGACATCAACCTCCACTTCACCGGCGATATTCACGCGTTGACCGCGGCACACAACCTGATCTCCGCCATGCTCGACAACCATCTCTACCAGGGCAACGAGGCGGAGATGGACATCAACGAAGTCCGTTGGCCCCGGGCCCTCGACATGAACGACCGGGCGCTCAGGGAGGCCGTCGTCGGCCTCGGCGGCTCGACCGGCGGAGTGCCCCGCGAGGAGAGCGTCCTGCTGACCGCGGCGTCCGAACTGATGGCCGTGCTCTGTCTGGCCGACAGCATCGCGGACCTGAAAGCCCGGATCGGCCGCATCATCGTGGCCTATGACGAGGCCGGGGATCCGGTCACCGTCGATGACATCGACGCCACGGGCGCGGCCGCGATGCTGCTCAAGGACGCGCTGCAGCCCAACGTCGTGCAGACGATCGAGGGGACGCCCGCGTTCGTGCACGGCGGGCCGTTCGCGAACATCGCCCATGGCACCAACTCGCTGTTGGCCGACGACGTGGCCACCAGCCTGGCGGACTACGTGATCACCGAGGCCGGCTTCGGCTCCGACCTCGGCGCCGAGAAGTTCATGAACATCGTCTGCCGGTTCGGCGACATGTCGCCGGACGCGGTCACCCTCGTCGGTTCGGTTCGGGCGCTGAAATACCACGGCCAGGACATGTGGCCGCCCGATATGGACGAGCTGAAACAGGAGGACGTCCAGGCCGTCGAGAAGGGCCTGGCGAACCTCGAGAAACACGCCCGGAACCTCCAGAAGTTCGGGGTCCCGGTCGTCGTCGCGCTCAACCGGTTCCCCGGCGACACCGAGGCCGAGGTCCAAACCGTCCTCGAGTACTGCCGCGACGAGATGGGCATCCGCGCCGCCGAATCGAACGTCTTCCTCGACGGGGGTGCCGGCGGCGCGGACCTCGCGGACGAACTGGTGGCGGCGACGGACGAACCGTCCGACTTCAGCCCGCTGTACGACCTCGACACCTCGCTGAAGCACAAGATCGAGACCGTGGCGACCGAGGTCTACGGGGCCGACGGCGTCGATTACACGGGCGACGCCGAGGACGACATCGAGCGCCTCGAGTCACTCGGCTTCGGCGAGGTCCCGGTCTGTATGTCCAAGACCTTCCACTCTCTCAGTGACGACGCGAGCCGCAAGGGCGTGCCCGAGGACTGGACGCTCGAAGTGCGCGAGCTGTATCCCTCCGCCGGCGCCGGGTTCGTCGTGGCCCTGACGGGGGACGTCCTCACGATGCCGGGCCTGCCGTCGGAACCCGCCGCAGCCGGGATGGACGTCGACGCCGACGGGAACATCAGCGGCCTGTTCTAGCTCGACCCGGCCGCGACCGCTGACGACGCCTGCGGTCCGCCGCACAGTTTTAAGCCCGGTCGCTGCCGAGGCAGCACCGTGTCGGGGGACGCACCGGAGCAGTCCGCGCTCGAGAAGCTGTTTTACCGGACCGACAGCGTCCGGTTCATCTACTGGCGCCAGTTCTCGGGCGCCAAGCCGGCCGTCGTCCTCACCGGGCTGATCACGCTGCTCTCGTTCATCACTGGACTCTCGAACCTCAGCCAACCCTCCATCGAACTGGCCGGCCCCCTCGCGGGCATCCTGCCGGAGGCCCAGTTCTATGCCCAGTTCGGCGGCGTGCTCTTCGCGTTCGTGCTCGGCGTCCTGACGGCCTTCCTCCAGCGTCGCAAGCGGCTGGCCTGGTACGGCGCGGTCGTGGTCCTGCCGCTCCTGGGGCTGCTGCCCTTGATTACGCTCGCGACGACGGATATCCCGCTGCTCCTCCTGGTCGTTATCACCGAACCGCTGCTCGTATGGAACCGTGATCGGTTCGACCAGTCCTTCGACCTGTCGCCGCTCCAGATCGCGTCCCTCTCCTCGATCTTGGGGGTGATCACCTACGGTGCTGTCGGGTCCTTCGCGCTGCGCGACCAGTTCGGCGAACTCGAAACCTTCGGCGACTCTATCTACTTTGTCATCGTCACGATCGCCACCGTCGGGTACGGCGACATCACGCCGTTGTCCACGGTGGCGAAGTGGTTCTCCCTCTCGGTGATCGTCTTCGGGACGGGCGCCTTCACGGCCGCCATCGGCGCGATCATCGTCCCGGCCATCGAATCCCGGATGGCGGCCGCCTTCGGAAACATGACTGCCTCCGAACTCAAACTGCTCGAGGACCACGTGCTCGTCCTCGGCTACGGCGACGTGACCGAATCGCTCCTCGAGGAACTCGAAGGCCTGGCCGACGTCGTCGTCGTGACGCCTGACTCGGACGTGGCGTCCGGACTCAAAGACGACGAGATCAACGTCCTGACTGACGATCCGACCGACGAGGACGTCTTGATGGACGCGCGCATCGATGCGGCGCGCGGGGCTGTCGTCGCGACGCGGGACGACGCCCGAGACGTGCTGTCGGTCCTCGCTGCTCGGGAGGCGAACCCGGAGCTCCGGATCGTCGCCGCGGCGAACCGCGCCAAGCACGCCGACAAGCTCGAACGGGTCGGGGCGGACGAGGTCGTCAGTCCGATGAGCATTGCCGGTCGATTGCTCGGCAAGTCGGTGCTCGGGGAATCCAGTGCGGAGTCGCTGTTCGATGAGGACCCCGAGCCCCAGGAAGAGGATGAGCCATCGGACTCAGCATAGAGGGAGCGTACGGCCGCCGTCCAATCCTGACGATCGCGGCACGGACCAGCGGTAGTAATATGGCGAGCGAGCCATAGAAACAGGGTATGAGTCTCGAGGGCACCAGCGCGATCGAGCGGGTCCTCCAACGTGTTCTGGTGCCCCTCGCCGTCCTGTCGGGGGCCTCAGTGCTCGCCGGGTTCTTCTTCCCGAGTGCCGTCGGGACGACGTTCAGCGGCGAGGCGTGGCTCACGCTCGCGCTCCTGTTCTTCGGTTCTGCGTTGGGCTATCTCGCCGTCATTCCGGCGGCACATGACACGGGCGAACCCCGGGAAGGGGCGGAATACCTGCTCCAGATCCGGCGGATGTCGTGGCGGCAGACCCTCGCAGGATTCATCGGCCGACACGATACCGTCACGTTCGCGCTGCCGGTCCTCGTGTTCGCGCTCTATTTCGCGCTCCAAATCGCCATCCCGTCGGCCACCGTCGAGACCGTCAACGTCGTCAGGGACGTGCTCCTGCAGGACGTCGGCTGGCTCTTCCTCGGGGCCATGTTCCTCGCCGTCGTCTACTGCTTCTGGCTGTTGCTCGGCCCGTGGGGCGACATCAAGCTCGGCGGCCCGGATGCGGAACCCGGGTACACCTATCCAACGTATTTCTCGCTCGTGTTCACCGCTGGAATCGCGGCCGGTATCGTCTTCTGGGGCCCGGCGGAGGCGCTGTTCCACTTCCAGACGCCCCCGCCGTACTTCGGCGCGGAAGCGCAGACGGATGCCGCCGTCCTCCCGGCCCTAACGTACGCGCTCTTCCACTGGGGCGTCTCGGCCTGGAGCGCGTACACGGTTATCGCCGTTCCGATCGCGTATTACGTGTACCAGCGAGGGGCGCCCCTCCGGGTGTCGACCATCCTCGCCCCGTTCCTCGGGGTCGACGGCCTCGACTCCCGCTGGACCCAACTCGTTGACACGCTCGCCATCTTCGCCACGATCGGCGGGATCGCGACCTCGGTGGCCCTGGTCAGCCAGCAGTTCCTCACGGGCATCAATTACCAGTGGGGCGTGTCGGCCGGCGACGCCGGGCCACTCCTCTTCGTCGGCGGCTTGACGTTGATATTCATCCTCTCCGCCACCACCGGCATCCACCGCGGGATCCGGCGGATCGCCGGCCTCAACGTGGTGCTGTTCGGGGTCTTCGCCCTGATCCTCCTCGCCATCGGCCCGCTCTCCTTCGTCATTGACCGGGGGACGGCGGCCGTCGGGAGCTACGCGATCAATTTCGTCCCGATGAGCTTCTTCATGGGGCCGGATTGGGTGGCGGCCTGGACGGTCTGGAACTGGTCGTGGTGGTTCTCCTGGGCGCCGTTCGCTGGCCTGTTCCTCGCGGCCCTGTCACGCGGTCGAACCGTCCGGACCGTGGTGTTCACCGGCGTGGTAGCGACCTCCGCGGCTACGATGGTCTGGTTCATTCTGATGGGGGCGACCTCGCTGCAGCTGCAGACCTCCGGGGCGGCCGATATCCTCGGGGCCATCAATGCTGGGGGCGGTTCGGCCGTCTCCGGCTTCCCGATCTTCGCCGCGCTGCCGCTGAGCGACCTGTTGATCTTCCTGTTCCTCGGCCTCATCGTCGTCTTCATCACGAGCTCCGCCGACACGTCGACGTTGGTCGTCTCGATCCTCGCGACGAAGCGCGGCATGGCGCCGACCTCGACGAGCATCGCCTTCTGGGGCGTGTTCCAGGGGGCGGTGGCCCTGGCCGTGTTGATCCTCGGTGGTGGCGAGACGCTGCAGGCGATGGCGGTGCTCACGGGCGGGCCGTTCGCCGTGATCTCCCTGGTCGCGCTGGCCGGACTGACCCTGACGTTCCGGCGCCACGAGGGGGGGCATACCTCGATTCTGCGCCAGTGGTTCGACCGGCTCCCGGACACGGGCCGACACGTCGGTCTGGACCCGCCGAGCGACGACTAATTTCGCCGCGTTCGGTGGAGTACGTTCCCGATCTTTGAGAATAATGGTTGACATTTAATGGGGCTGGGGTCGAATGTTCAACTGCGATGTACGACACAATACTGGTCCCGACGGACGGCAGTTCGGACGCCCGGGATGGGGCGGAACACGCGGTCGACCTGGCGGCCGCCGTCGACGCGACGGTCCACGCCATCTACGTGATCCAGGAGGGCACGAACCCCTGGGATTCGCGGTCGCTCGAGGATCAACTCGACGACGCCCGCGCCTACGGTGAGGAAGTCACCGGCGAGGTCGCGGACCTGGCGGCGGACGCCGGCGTGGACTGTGTTACCGATACGGTAATCGGCCCCAGCGTCAGCAAAGCGATCAACGAGTACGTCAAGGAAGAGGGGATGGACACGGTCGTCATGGGGTCCGGGTATCGCGGTTCGATGGGCGATATCCTCGGCAGCACGGCCGACAAGGTCCTTCGCACCTGCACTGTACCGGTGACCGTGCTCAAGCGCACTGAGACGAGCTAAACGCGCGAATTCGACCGCGCGGTCGGAGGACTGCTCGGACCGCTACATCGTTTCACGCAGGTAGATGGCGAACGTGAGTCCGAGAAACGTGACACCCGCCACGGCGAACCGACCGATCACCGCCATGACGGTGCCGAACACCGCGAGCAGGACGGCGAACCATTTCAGAACCTGCTTGGCGCGGCGGTTGGAGCCCTCGTCGCTCATCGGGGCTCAATTGAGGTCCGCTCGTTATATCCGTTCCTGTCCCGAGGCCGGAGCGATCAGGCGCCGTCCCACCAGTGACTGAGGTCCCAGTGAAACTGGCACGCTGGACAGGTTGCCCATTCCGGGATCTCGAACACATTCGGATGCCGGATCCCGTGTTCCATTTCGCTCTCGCACCGTGGGCAGGCCATCTTTAATAGTTCGAGATCGGCGAAATCGTGCGGTTTGAACTCCCGATAGCAGTTCGGACAGTCGATGTTCGTCGAGGACCGCCGCTGGGGGATCTCGGCGTCACAACCTGGACAACGGAGGATTGCTGCCGGCCGTTTAGACCAGCCCTGCACGCTGTCGACGGTCGTCGTCTGAGCTTCCGGAATCGAGAGCGTGAAATTGGCCATATCGTCGTCGACTCGGAGTGGTTCGACGAGGATACGAAAGATCTCTTTCGCGTACCGGACGACCATCCCGGCCGTAGACATTTAGCCGCGTTATGGGATGGGCTGGCATAAGTGGTCCGACCGTGAACAGTCTCGATCGGCCGTCCCGAACGGGCGGACAGTCGACAGGTATTCGGTCCCCGCATCGTTAGCAGTGGGTAGATGGCCGGGATTCCTCCGCTGTATCCGCTGCAAGCGGCAGATCCGAGCATCGTCCTCGATCTCCCGGCACTGATCCGGTCGCTCATCGCGTTCTCGGTCGTGCTCGTGTTCGGCGCCGGCATCCTCTGGCGGTACGACAGCCTGATCGACCGATCGATCAAAGCTTCGGTCGATCGACCGTTGTCAGCACTCGGCTACGGGGTTGCGGCCCACCTGTCGATTGCCTTCTTCGGCGCGTACGCCGTGAGCCAGCTGGGCCGGTTGTCCTACGCAGGCTGGTCGCTGGGGGCGATCGGCGTTTGGGCTGGGGTAGCCGTCATGGCCGCCGTGGCGTCGTGGGGCTTCACCGTCGTCGGGACGGCGGCGGCGGAGTACGGCTGGCAGCGGAACCGGTGGCACGGGGTCGTCCTCGGCGGGGTCCTGGCTGGGTTCGTGGTCATCCCGGACCCCCTGTTCGCCGTGGTGATCTGGGTGATCATCGTCTCGGTCGGCATCGGGGGCCCCGTAAGGGAGTGGTTTCACGCCGCTGATGACAAGCGGTCGGCTAAGAGCGGCTGAACGGATCCGGTGGACAAGATTCAATCGGCTGGAACGCTTACGTTCCACCAATGGCGCTCTCGGCGATACTGCAGATCGGCATCCCGGAGATCATTCCCAATCTCGTCGGGATCGCCGCCACCGTCGTCCTGTTACTGATCGTCGTCGCGGCCGCAGGCTTCGCCTACAAGAGCTTGACCGGCGGGGTCGAGTGGCCGGATGACCGAGAGGAGGACGACGACGCGCTCACGAAGGGCGGCCAGGACGACGAGTGGGACTACTACTGAACGAGGCTCGCGTCGCCGAGTGCTGAGGTCCAGCTAGCGCTCATCGAGCCGTCGAAAAGCGGAAAAAGAGAAGCGCCGAGTCAGTTGGTCAGTCGCCGTCGTGGACGCCAGTCACGACGTCTCCGCCGGTGACGTCCACTTCGAGGTCCTCCTCTTCGGCGAGTTCCTCCACCCGATCGGCGAACTCTTCGGACTGGAGGATCTCGTACTCGGTGGACAGCCCGACATAGACCGAGTAGATCATCATCACCAGGATCAGGCCGAAGAAGATCCCGGTGGAGATCGACGCGGTCTGCAGGGCATTGAGGCCACCGCCGACCAACAGCACGGCGGCGACGGTCCCCTCAGTGACCGCCCAGAAGATCCGCTGGGCGCGTGGGACGTCGTGCTTGCCACCGGACGTCAGGTGGTCCACGACGAGCGACCCGGAGTCCGACGACGTCACGAAGAAGGTCGTGACCAGGAGCACGGCCACGAGCGACGTGAGCGTCGTCAGCGGATAGGACTCGAGCATCGAGAACATCGCGAAGGCCGAGCCCTGCTCGGTCGTGACCGTGTACAGGTCCGACCCGAGCTGGGTCTGGGCGTAGATGCCCGAGATCCCGAAGGTGCCCAGCCAGACGAACGAGAACGCGGTCGGGATCAGGAGTACGCCGACGATCATCTCGCGGACGGTCTTGCCCCGCGAGATACGGGCGATGAACAGGCCGACGAAGGGCGACCACGCTAGCCACCAGCTCCAGTAGAAGATCGTCCAGAAGCCTTGCCAGCCATCGTACCCGCCCTGGACGACGCCGTTGAAGTCGCCGACAAGGGCGCCGGCGAAGAACGACATCTCGAAGAAGTTCTGCAGATAGATCCCGATGCTCTGAACCACGCCGTTGAGGATCAGGAGCGTCGGCCCGACGATGAACATGAACGCCAGGAAGATGACCATGATATAGACGTTGATCTGGCTGAGTCGCTTGACACCGCGGTCGAGTCCGGCGGCGACTGACAGCGTCGCGATACCGGTAATGACCGCGATGACGCCGACCTGCGCGGCTGTGCCCTGCGGGAGCCCAGCGACTGCGTTGAGTCCGGCGTTGATCTGTTGTGCGCCGAGGCCCAGCGAGGTCCCCAGGCCGAACAGGGTCGCGAACACCGTGATCAGGTCGATCAGGTGACCCCACCAGCCGTAGATCCGCTCACCGAGGACCGGATAGAACACCGATCGGAAGGTCAGCGGCAGGCCGCGATTGAAGGAGAAGAACCCGAGCCCGAGAGCCACGATGCCGTAAATGGCCCACGGGTGGAAGCCCCAGTGGAAGAACGTCACCGCCAGGGCCGCTTGGGCGGCGTCTCCTGATTGTGGCGCGGCCGCGAACAGGTTGCCGCCACCGGTGCCGAGGTGCCACATCGGCTCGGCGACGCTCCAGAACATGAGGCCGATCCCCATGCCGGCGCTGAACAGCATCGCGGTCCACGCGAAGTAACCGAACTCGTGGTCCGCTTCGACGCCGCCGAGACGGATGGTGCCGTACTTGCTGAGTGCGAAGTACACCAGTGCGGCGATGATCGCGTTCACCGCGAGGATGTAGAACCAGCCGAAGTTCGTGATGAAGAAGTTCTGGACGTCGGAATAGACCGACGCCGCTGCATCACCGAGCGCGAGCGTCGCCACGATGAAGGCGACGATCAGTACGGCTGCGACCGGGAACACGACCGGGTGGACGTCGAACCCGAACCGCTGGATGTTCGTGTCCCCTGGACTCCGATCCGTTTCCGGATGGAACAGTTCGACCTGCAACCCCTCCGTCGTTTCTCCGACGACTTCTTCCTCTCCGTCAGCCATGGGTTACCCCCTGTATGTTTTCACTAAACATGGTTTCGTGTGTTCGGTCTCCACTCCACAGGCCCCGTTCCGGTGTGTACCTGTGTCGTGCTGTCGACATCGCCAGGCAGCGTTGACGGTCGGACCGCCACCGCTTCCCGACAGCCTCCATCACAGTTGCTCCCGGAGCTAGACCGTCCGGCCCCCGGGAACGCATCCTTGTCATCAATTATCACCCGACTTTACCAGGCGGGTGTAACGAAAGGTTCAGCATAAATGTTTGTGTACTTGTTTTCGGAATTAAACGTGCTAATCACCTGTTTCACGTTCTAATGGTCCATTTCAACTGTTGAAAACAACGCTAGAATCGGAGTCTCGGCCGTTCAGAACGGTGCTGAACGGTATCAGACCAAGAGCGGGGCGTTCAGGGGAGCGAGACGTCGACGGCGGACTGTTGGCTGGCCGCTTTGACGGTATTATAAAGCAGCATCGTGATGGTCATCGGCCCGACGCCCCCGGGGACCGGGGTGATCACCGAGGCCTTCTCCTTGGCGGACTCGAAGTCGACGTCCCCGACCAGTTCGTACCCCTTCTCGTTGTCCGCGTCGACCCGATTCACGCCGACGTCGATAACGGCGACGCCTTCGGACAGCATCGAGCCATCGATCATTTCGGGAACGCCGGCCGCGGCGATCACGATGTCGGCGGCTCGGGTTTTCTCGGCGAGGTCCTTCGTCCGGGAATGGCAGACGGTGGTCGTCGCGTTCCCGCCGTCGTCCTTCTGGATCAGCAGGTTCGCCATCGGCTTCCCCACGATATCGGACCGGCCCACGATTACGGCGTCGGCGCCCTCCGTTTCAACATCAGCGGCGGCGAGGAGTCTCTGCACGCCGTGGGGGGTGGCCGGCTTGAACCGTGCGTGGCCGGCCACGAGCCGGCCCACGTTCGCCGGATGAAACCCGTCGACGTCCTTCGCCGGTGCGACCGATCGCAGGACGGTCCGGGTGTCGACGTGGTCCGGAACGGGCATCTGCACCAGGATGCCGTGGACTGCGGAATCGTCGTTGAGCCGGTCCACCGCGTCGTACAGGTCCTCGGCCGGACTGTCGGGCTCGAGTTCCTCGTGGATGCCGGTGATCCCGATCTCCTCACAGGCCCGCTGTTTCATCGAGACGTAGGTCTCGCTGGCCGGGTCCTCGCTCATCAGGACGGTGGCCAGCCCCGGCGTGACGCCGGCATCGTCGAGGGTATCGATGCAGCGGCTGAGGTCCTCCCGGATCCGGTCGCCGATGGCGTTGCCGTCCAGCACAGTCGTCATCGCGCTTCACCAACCGGCCGGTCGTTACCGAAATCGAATCGCGTCATGGTGTGATCGATTGACCCGGCGTGAACGGCGGCGGGGCCCGGGCGCCGGGGCTCCTTTCGAAACTCCCCAGCGGACCGTTAAGAATTCTCTGGATTGCCGAGTCTCTCATCCCTGAGCCGCCGACGGCCGGAACGGCTTTGACAACATCTAACTGCTTGCTCCGGCTGTCAGGAACCATGGAACCCGCGTGGCGGTCGGTGTTGCCGCTTGAATCGGATCGACTTCGGAGGTCGGAGGACGAGCATGCCGGGTGACGGCGTCGAAACGCTGTTGGCCAACCCCCGCTTCGAACTCATGCCCTTCGACAGTTTCGGGGAGCAAATGGCCGAGCTGCCGGACGGCGCCCAGATCGCGATCACGACCTCGCCAACGCTGGGCCTCGACGCGACGTTGGAGTGGACGGAGAAGGCCACCGAGGCTGGCTACGAGATCATTCCCCACATCGCGGCCCGGTACGTCGAGGGGCCAGATCACTTGGAGGAGGTCGCGGGCCGCCTCAAGGAGACCGGGGTCACGGACCTGTTCGTCCCGGGCGGCGACCGCGAGGAGCCGGTCGGCGAGTTCGAGTCGGCTTACGACCTGCTTGCCGCGCTAGAGGAGCTCGGGTACGAGTTCGACGAGATCGGCATCACGGGGTATCCCGAGGGCCACGAGTTCATCTCGGAGGCGACCCTCGAGGAGGCGATGGCGAAGAAGGCCCCCCATGCCACCTATATCGTCACGCAGCTCTGTTACGACCCGGATGCCGTGATCGATTGGATCGAAACGATCCGGGAACGCGGGGTCGATCTGCCGGTCGAGGTCGGAATCCCGGGGGTCCTCAAGTACCAGCGGCTCCTCTCCATATCACAGAAGGTCGGTGTCGGGGATTCGGTGAAGTTCCTCCGTAAGACCTCCGGCATCTTCGGCTTCATCCGACAGTTCCTCGGTTCCCGGGGTCAGTACACGCCGGACGAACTGATCGACGGTCTCGCGCCGTACGCGACGGATCCGGAGTATGCGATCGACGGGGTCCACATCTATACCTTCAACCAGGTCCCCGATTCCGAGGAGTGGCGGCTGGAACGGCTCGGCCGGTGAGCTCGCTCACGCCCTGAGCAGATCGGCCGTCCGCCGGATCCCGCCCTCGCGTTGTACGAGCAGGACGCCGCCGAGCACCAGCACCCCGCCACCGACCACGGCCGGGGTCACCGGCTCACCGAGCAAGAGCGCGCCGAGCGCGACTGTGACGACCGGCTCGGCGGTGCTGATAACGCCGACGCGACTCGCCTCGAGCCGCGAGACGCCCTCGTAGAAGAGGAGCAGCGGTGCGAGCGTACCGACGAGCGTGAGCCCGAGCACGACGCCCCACTGGTCGGGGCCGGCGGGGAGGGCCAGACCGTCGGTCAGCAAGCCGTAGCCGAGCATACCGGCTGTCGTCCCGAGGAGCACCCCGAGCATAAGCGCCCGTGGATCGAGGTCGGCGACGAGCGTGCGGCTGCCCGTGGTGTAGAGCGCGTAGCAGACCGCCGCCCCGAGCGCGAGCCCGACACCGAGCGGTTCGGCGCCCGCGGCATCCGCGTCGACAATGAGCACGACGCCGGCTATGACGGCGGCGAGCGCGGCCAGCTTGCCGGCCGTCACGGTCTCCTCCAGGAAGGTCGCCGCGAGCCCGAAGACGAACGCTGGGTAGGTGTAGAGCACGATCGTTGCGAGCCCGGCGGTTAGGTACCGGAGCGAGACGAAGAAGCACAGCGTCAGGCCGGTGTAGACGAGCCCGAGCGCGAACGTGGTCGCGAGGTGTCGGCGGCTCCGGATGAGCGACCAGCCGCGGAGCTGCGAGAACGCGAGCACGACGAGGGTCGCCAGCGCAAACCGTGTCGGGAGGAGCGTTGAGAGCCGGAGGTCGATGGCCGCCGCGAGCTCCCCGAAGATCCCGATGGTCCCGAAGCCCCCGGCCGCGCCGAGCACGAGCAGCGTCCCCGTCGTCGACTCCTTCACGCCTGGGGCTCGCCATCCGGCGCGGGTACGGCTTACGATGTCGGCGCTGGGGCTCGGGGGCCAGGCGGAACGGGAACGTCGCGCGGCTACTCGTCCTTCGCGCCGAGCTTCGCCTGCTCGCGAGCGCTCGGGTTGACCGACTCCTTGAAGGGCACCTTCGCGACGGTGGCGAAGACCGGCTCCCCCGGGGTCTCCGCGTACTCGTCAGGGAGGTGGACCTGGAACTCGAGGTCGAGCTCCTCGTCATAGACCTCGTCGTTCAGCGGCGTGTCCGTCACGGCCTCGAGCTTCTCGGCCGGGACGAAGCCCATGCCGATGTTGGTCTCGAGGTCCGGATTGTACCAGGGCGACGTGAGATAGCCGCACTCCTCGCCCGTGTCCGGGTCGGAGATGAGCCAGAAGTCCGGGGCGTAGTCCGTCACGGGCTCGCCGGCGAACTTCAGCCCGATGAGTTTGTGCTGGAAGGGGTAGTTCCCGTCCTCGATCTGCTCCTTCTGGGCCTCCAGGGCCTCCTTCCCGATGTAATCGCCCTCCTTGTCGTCGGGGACGTGATAGCCGAGATTGACCTGGAACGGCGACGTCTCGTGGTCCATGTCCTGGCCCCACGAGAGGATCCCGGCGGCGATCCGCCGGTGGTGGCCGGGCGCGATCTGCATCCCGCCGTGTTCGACGACCGACTCGTGGACGGGGTCCCAGACCCGCTCGGCGTTCTCCATGGCGTCCCGGACGTACACCTCGTAGCCCTTCTCGCCGGAGAAGCCGGTCTGGCTGACGAGGACGCTGGCCCCGCCGATCTCGGCCTCCATCAGGCCGTAGTAGGGGATATCGCTGACTCGCTCGTCCAAGACGTCGACCATGACGTCCTCGGCGAGCGGGCCCTGGATCTGCATCGGGGCGACGTCGATCTCGTCGATCTCGACGTCGAAGTCCATGCCGACGTTGACGCCCTGGATCCACTGCATGAGCGTCGAGTCGGAGATCGAGAACCAGAACTCGTCCTCCTCCGGCCGGAGCAGGACCGGGTCGTTGAGGATGCCGCCGTTCTCGTTACAGAGAATGACGTACCGGCCGCGCATCGGCTCGATCTCGGTGGCGTCCCGGGTGATGACGTAGTCCGTGAGTGCCTCGGCGTCAGGACCCTTGACGCGGATCTGGCGCTCGACGGCGACGTCCCAGAGCGTGACGCTGTTCGTCAGCGGTTCGTACTCCTCCATCGGCCCGCCGTCTTCCGGCTTGACGAAGCCGCGCGGATGGTAGATCCGGTTGTAGACGGTACACCGCCAGGCCCCGTTCTCGACGAACGACTTGTGGAAGAACGGCGACTTGCGGACGCGCGTCGAAACGAGCATCTGGATGCCGGGATCGCCCGACTGGCGGAGGTTCCGGGGAACAATCCGATCGGACTGGTCGACTTCCGGGTGATTAGGGTCAGCGTGATTCATTTGTGGCGGTTCGTTGCCTGACATCTAGCGGACCGAAACAACCCTATCGCATAATGCTTTTGTGTGGGTTGGTGGCGTATCACGCGGGGCCGGCCTGGAGCCTGACCCTGCCGTGGCAAACGCCGGAATCAGCCGTCGTCGCGGGTCGTGAACGGGTACATGGCGGCGGTCCGTTTCACGACGGTCGCGAGCCGGATGATGTAGGCCGCCAGCAGTAACAGCGGCGCGAACCCCGCGGTCACCACCGCCGGAATCGTGACCGCGAGGACCGGTCTGGAGATCGCCGGGCTCGACATGGCCGTGAAGAGCAAGGTCAGGATCACCGTGCCGACGAGCACCGGGAGCCCGATATACAGCAGGACCCGTGAGAGCGACGCGAGCTCGGACTGGATGAAGACCGTCTTGAAATAGCGTCGGGCGATATCGATCTGTTCGACGTGGCGTTCGAGGCGGTCGAGCTTCCGGCCGACGGATTCGGGCAACTCCTGCTCGTGGGCCGCCCTGATCCGGTAGATCTCGTAGAAGAACTGGGAGTAATTGGTATCGAGCGTGGCGAAGAGGGCGGAGCGGATGCCGGCCTCCCCGCTCGAGAGGAGGCGGATGAGGTACCGGGCGTGGCCCTCGAGGTTGTCCATGAGCGGCTGGACCTCCCGCCGGAGCGCCTCGTCCTCCTCGTTCCATTCGTGATCACGGAGCGCGTCCGCGTCGTTGACGATACTCCGGAACAGGAGCAGCAGGAACCCCCGCGGGGTGACCGGGAGGACCTGTTCGCCGGTCATCTCACTGACTTCCCGGCGGTAGCCGACCAGGTCGCGGAGCTGCTGTCTGATCTCGCCCGGCGACTCGAGGTGCCGCGAGAGGACGAACTGGCTGATGGACACGACGATCGTGATCAGCGTGACGTTCCCGCTGATGAGCGCGAACAGGAGGAACAGGATCGGCGTCCGCTCGATCAGCGGGGCGTAGTTCGTCAGCACGACGCCCCAGAGCAGGACCGCGACGATGAACAGCAGCCCGGCGGTGACCCAGAGCCGGCTCCCCGTCAGGAGGAACCAGTTGACGACGCGATCGCGGCGGCTCGTGAGCTCCCGCGCCATCACGTCCCAGGGGTCCTGGTCTTCCGCCGCCATGCGCTGTCGGGACCACGTGGCCGTCCGGGATAACGCTTGAGCCGGCCTGGGCCGGTTGAACTGGCCATCCATCGGGGTCAGAACCACCGACGGGGTCGGCGGCTCGATCAGGTCTCACCCGGCCACGGATCGAACTCCCCGTGCCCCGGGAGTCGGGAGCCGATGAGTCGGGAGCATCGATCGGCCGGGCTATTGACCAATCCGGGATCCGTCTACTGCCCCGTGAGCGCGTGGTTTTATGGTCGTGTCAGAACTCCTGGCCGGTGATGGGGCTGCTCTCCTGGGTGCGGGACAAGCTGACCGGCCAGTCGCTCCGTTGGGAGTGTGTCGACTGCGGCGAAGTCCACCGATCGAACCCCAAGCGCTGCTCCAGCTGCGGGAGCACCATCCTGCGCCAGAAGCGCACCGAGTGACCGGCCCGTTGGGCGCCAGCCGCTACGCTGATGAGGCTCGGGCAATTGGTGAGGCACAGTGTCTGCTAGACGTCGTTTCGGGGGGTATGGAGCTCGAGTGAGGCGAGCGAGGGCGGCCCGATGAGCGAGGAGTACATCACGGTCAAGGGCGCCGCCGAGCACAACCTCAAGGACCTCGACGTCCGGATCCCGCGGGAGTCGTTCACCGTGGTGACCGGGCTCTCGGGCTCGGGGAAGTCGTCGCTGGCCTTCGAGACGGTGTACGCCGAGGGCCAGCGCCGCTACATCGAGAGCCTGTCCGCGTATGCCCGGAACTTCCTCGGCCAGATGGACAAACCCCAGGTCGAATCCGTCGAGGGACTCTCGCCGGCCATCTCCATCGACCAGAAGAACGCGGCGAACAACCCCCGGTCGACCGTCGGCACGGTCACCGAGCTCCACGACTACCTGCGGCTGCTGTACGCGCGGGTCGGGACGCCCCACTGCCCGGAATGCGGGCGGGAGGTCGGGGAGCAGTCGGCCCAACAGATGGTTCGGCGGCTCATGGAGCTCCCGGAGGGCACCAAGGCCAAGATCGCGGCCCCGGTCGTGCGGGACCAGAAAGGCGCGTTCGCCGACCTCTTCGAGGAGCTGCTCGCGGACGGCTACGCCCGTGTCGAGGTCGACGGCGAGGCCTACGACCTGGCCGCGGAGACCCCCGACCTCGACGAGAACTACGACCACACCGTCGACGTCATCGTCGACCGGATCCGGATCAGCGAGGACGCGCGGTCCCGTATCACCGATTCCGTCGAAACCGCCCTCGACCGGGCGGGCGGCGTGCTGAAGCTCATCGTCCCCGATCCGCCGGCGGACGCCCAGCTCGGAACCGTCTCCCGCCGGACTGGCGACCTCGCGAGCGATGACGAGGCCGCCCGACTGGAGGTCGAGTTCTCCGAGGAGCTCGCCTGTACGCACTGCGGGATCGACCTGCCGGAGATCGAGACCCGGTCGTTCTCGTTCAACAGTCCCCACGGGGCCTGCCCGGAGTGCGAGGGCATCGGGAACGCCAAGGAGGTCGACGAGGACCTCGTGGTGGTCGATCCCTCGAAGCCCATCAAGCACGTCTTCGAGCCGTGGTCGTACAACCGGTCCTACTACCGGACGCAGCTCGACAACGTGGCCGCACACTTCGACGTCTCCGTCGACACGCCGTTCGAGGAGCTCGATGAGGACGTCCAGGCGGCGTTCCTCTGGGGCACCGATCAGGAGGTCCACTTCGAAAAGCAGACCAAGAAGGGCGTTCGCCGGAAGACCCAGCGGTTCGAGGGCGTGATCCCGAACCTCGAGCGCCGGCATGTCGAGACCGACTCGGACCGCGTCCGCGACCACATCGAGGAGTTCATGGCCGTGACGACCTGTCCGGCCTGTGACGGCACGCGTCTCCGGCCGGTGTCGCGCGGCGTCGACGTCGCGGGGACCTCGATCACCGACGTCATCGAAATGAGCATCGGCGACGCCCTGGAGCACTTCGAGGGCCTGGAGGCGCAGCTCACCGAGCGCGAGCGCACGATCGCCGAGGAGATCTGCAAGGAGATCCGGGCCCGGCTCGGGTTCATGGTCGAGGTCGGCCTGGACTACCTCACCCTCGACCGCGAGGCGTCGACGCTCTCGGGCGGCGAGAGCCAGCGGATCCGGCTCGCCACCCAGATCGGGTCCGGCCTGGTCGGCGTCCTCTACGTCCTCGACGAGCCGTCGATCGGGCTCCACCAGCGCGACAACGACCGGCTGCTCAACACGCTAGAGGAACTCCGGGACCTCGGGAACACCCTCGTCGTCGTCGAGCACGATCAGGAAACGATGCGTCGCGCCGACCACATCATCGACCTGGGCCCCGGTCCCGGTCGCCATGGGGGTGAAGTCGTGGCAAGCGGCACGGTCGAGGACATCACGGCCGCCGAGGCGTCGGTCACGGGCGATTACCTGGCGGGGCGGCGGGAGATCCCCGTCCCAGAGACGCGTCGTGACCCCGACGGGGCGCTGACCGTCCGGGGCGCCCGCCAGCACAACCTCAAGGACCTCGATGTCGAGCTGCCCCTGGGCGTCTTCACCGCCGTCACCGGCGTGTCGGGCTCGGGGAAGTCCACGCTCATCCACGACATCCTGTATAAGTCGTTGGCCCGGCGGATGAACGACAACACCTCGGTCGATCCCGGCGACCACGACGCCATCGAGGGCCTCGAGCAGATCGAATCGGTCCGGCTGATCGACCAGAGCCCGATCGGCCGGACCCCTCGGTCGAACCCGGCCACCTACACCGGCGTCTTCGACTACATCCGCGAGCTGTTCGCCGAGACGAAGCTCGCCCGCCAGCGGGGCTACGAGAAGGGCCGGTTCTCCTTCAACGTCAAGGGCGGCCGCTGTGAGGCCTGTGGCGGGCAGGGCGACGTGAAGATCGAGATGAACTTCCTCTCGGACGTCTACGTCCCGTGTGAGGAGTGCGGCGGCGACCGCTACAACGACGAGACCCTCGACGTCACCTACAAGGGCGCGACCATCGCCGACGTGTTGGAGATGTCCGTCGAGGAGGCCCTGGCCTTCTTCGAGCACGACGATCGCATCGCCGATCGCCTCCAGCTCCTCACCGACGTCGGCTTAGACTACATGCGGCTCGGCCAGCCCTCGACGACCCTCTCCGGGGGCGAGGCCCAGCGGGTCAAGCTGGCCGAGGAGCTCGGCAAGCGGGACTCCGGGGAGACGCTGTACCTCCTCGACGAGCCGACGACCGGGTTACACGCCGCCGACGAGCGCAAGCTCATCACCGTCCTCCATCGACTGGCCGACCGCGGCAACTCCGTCGTCGTGATCGAGCACGAGCTCGATCTCGTGAAGAACGCCGATCACATCATCGACCTCGGGCCCGAGGGCGGCGAGGCCGGCGGCCGGATCGTCGCCGAAGGGACGCCGGAAGCCGTCGCCCGCCAGGACGCGTCCTACACCGGCGAGTACCTCCGCGACAAGCTGCCGGGCGTCGAGCTGGACGGTCCGCGAGCCGACCGCGAGGCCCCGGCGCCTACCGCGAGCGACGACTGACCGGGCCGGCCGCTACTCCTCGCTGGCTGCTTCCTGCTCGATGTCCGCCCGGAGCTGGTCGAGGACCTCCGCGGTCGTTTCCTCGACGACCTCCTCCAGGAAGTCGGGATCGGCCTTCGTCGGATCGCCCAAGCCGCCCTGCTCGGTGATGTCGTCGAAGTACGCGTACTGCCGCATGTCGTACTCGGCCGTCCGGCGCTGGGGTTCCTTCTTCGCCGATCGGACCAGGTCGGGATGGAACAGCTCGATGACGCTCGTCTCGTGGTCGCCGGCGTGGCCCCAGTCCTCGCCGAACCGCTCCTCCAGCCGGTCGCGGGCGACGTCGGTCCAGTGGACGACGTAGGTCGACAGCCCGTGGTCGCGCTGGATGCGGTCGGCCGCCAGCTTCATCGGCTCCCGGTTGCCGCCGTGGAAGTTCGCGAAGGCGAGCCGCCGGGCGCCGTGCGCTGCCAGCGAGGCCCCGATCTCCACGAGCACCGCCCGGTACGTGTCCGGCTGCAGGGTCACCGTCCCGGCGTAGTTCATGTGGTGCTCGGAGTAGCCATACGGCAGCGTGGGCAGCCGGAGGAGGTCCAGCCCGTGGTCGGGGGCCGCCTCGGCGAGCTCCCGCGTGAGCGCCTCCGCGCGGAGGGTGTCCGTCGAGACCGGCAGGTGGATCGAGTGCTGTTCGATGCTGCCCATCGGGAGCATGACCACGTCCGCCGCGGGCAGCCGGTCGGCCGCTTCCTCCCAGGTCAGGCTCCCGAGATCGTAGTCCGCGTAGCCGAGCGAGACCGTCATCCGTGGCCGCTGGTTCGCGAGCCATTGGAAAAAGCCTCGGCCGGCGCGCCGCCAGTTTCACTTCCGCCCACCTCTTGGTGGGCCCTTACCCCGGCCTGGTCGCTGGAGCCAAGCGCCATGCCCACGGGACTCTCCCCCGCCCAGGCCGACGCGGTTCCCGCCCTCGAGCCCGAGGTCACCTTGCTCCGCGGCGGGCCGGCGGCCCTGCATCGCCTCGCCGTCGCCGAGCTCACGCGGGGCCGGACGGCGGCCCTCTGGATCGACCCCGGCCGCGCGGTTTCGACGTACGCCCTCTACGACCTCGCCCCGTCCCGGCGGCCGCTCCGCGGCCTCCGGATCGCCCGGGCCTTCACTGCCTACCAGCACCACGCCCTCGTCCGCGAGCTGGTCCAGCGGGCCTCGCCGCGCACCCAGCTCGTCGTGCTGCCGGGCGTCGCCGACCTGTACCGCGACGACGACGTCCCCGACTACGAGCGCGCCGCGCTCTTCGAGGCCGCGGTCTCGGTCTGTGCCGAGCTGGCCGACTCGCTCGAGGTCCCGGTGCTCCTGAGCGACGACGGGGACGACGAGCTCGCCGCGATCGCGGCGGAGTACGCCGCCGTCGAGGTCGACGTCGAACCCACCGCCCAGGGGCTGGCCTTCCGCGGAGCCGGCCTCGAGACGCTGGGCTACTGGGGGCCCGGGTACTGGCAGACGACGATCCCCTACTGGGTCGACCTGTTCGGCGTCGCCGACCCCGACGCCCCGCTCGTGGCCTCGCCGACGCCCGGGCCCGCCGCCGGGCCGGCCGCGCCGGTTCTGGGGGACTGACCCGTGGGCCGGAGCAAACCGACCGTCCGGAACTACCTCGACGACCTCGAGGCCGACTGGCAGCCCTACCGGCGGACGCTCCGCCGGCGCGACCAGGCCCACTTCGATCGGCTGTTCGAGCACGCCCGGGGTCACGCCGACGCGATCACTCAGCTCGACCCCGCCGATCCCCGGCTGGCGGCGGTGTTCTCGATGCTGCTGGCCCAGCAGCGCGAGCTCGAGGCCCTCCGCGGCCGGCTCGAGGAGGACTGACGAATGGCCGCCGGGCCGGCCGGTCGGGGGGTCCTTCCCACGCCCGGGGCCGGCGATCCCGATGCCGAGCGGGCGTACAAGATCGACTTCGCGCCCGACGGCACGGTCACCCGCTGGCGGCTCCTCGCCGGGGGCGGCGCCGAACCGACCGAGGACGCCGGCTACCACCCCTCGATGTTCGTCGCCGGGCCGGCCGCCCCGCTGGCTGCCCTCCGCGACCGCCTCGCCGCGGACCCGAAGGTCCGGGCGATCGAGCGGGTCGAGAAGCGCCCGGACCTCCATGCGGACGCGCCCGAACCGGCCCTCGAACTCCGGGTCGACCGCGTCAACGAGATCCGGTCGCTGGCCCGCGAGATCCGCGGCGTCCACGAGCCGGAGATCGGCGCGCCCGGCGACCTCCGCTGCTACGACGTCGACCTCTCGCCGCAGTTCCGCTACTGTCTCGACCGGGGCTTCGAGCCGTTTCCGGCCCGCGCACCCACGACGCTCGAGCTCGCGATGGGGGAGAAGCCACTGGCGGACGGCGACGTCGCGGCGCTGACCGTCGCGGGGGAGTCGGTCGGCGAGTCGCCCGCCGGGGTCCTGCGGGCGCTCGGCCGCCGGCTCGCCGCCGAGGACCCCGACGTGATCGTCGTGAGCCACGGCGGGGTCGTCCCGCTGCTGTTCGACGCCGCCGAGACGGCCGGCGTCGAGATGCCCGACGGGGCGCCGTTCCGGCTCGGCCGCCGGCCGGGCTACCGCACGCTCGCGGGGGCGAACACCTACGAGAGCTACGGCCAGGTCGGCTTCTCGCCCGCGCGCTACGACGTGCCCGGCCGGGCGCTCGTCGACGGCTCCAACAGCTTCCTGTGGCACAAGACCGGCCTCGACGGCATCCTCTACTTCGTCTCGCGGGCCGGCCGGCCGATCCAGGAGGTCGCGTGGGGCTCCATCGGCACCATCCTCACCGCGATGCAGACCCGGCAGGCCCGCGAGCGCGACGTGCTGGTCCCCTGGAACAAGTGGGAGGCGGAGTCGTTCAAGTCGGTCGAGACCCTCCACGGCGCGGACCGCGGCGGGGTCACGTTCCAGCCGGCCGTCGGCCTCCACGAGGCGGTCGAGGAGGTCGATTTCGCGTCGCTCTA
>CAZKPC010000015.1:18598-38705 GCA_964554565.1 uncultured Halobacteriales archaeon | reverse complement strand
GACGCGGGTTCAAATCCCGCCTCGGGCGTCGGGTTCTTCGGTCGACTTGAGTTTATGAGCGGGTCGCTGGGCCGACTGATCTGAGAGCGTCGGCCGATGGCCTCAGCCGGTGAAGGCGCTGTCGCTGTCCCGCTCCTCGAGCACCCACTCCAGCTCCTCGATCGCCCGCAGCAGTGCCACCTCGGTCTCGTCTTCGGCGGGCGACACGGGCGGGTCCGTGACGTCGTACTGCTCCTCCAGGGACTCGATGCGGGCCCGGATCTCGGCTTCCTCCCGCATCAGAGGCCCCTCCGGCTGCGCGGACGCTGATCCATGTCCGGCCCCTCACGGGGCGGTGCCGTGTATCTTTCGTGCCGACGCGTCGAAGCCGGTCACCTCGACGGCGGCAGCAGCGTCGAGACGCGGGCGTTCTCCTTCAGGTGGAGGCCGCCCGGGCCCACGTGGAGGGGCACCCGATCGAGGGTCTCGACGTCGAGCGTCGGGTGGAAGGCCCCGCGCTGCCGGACGGCATCGCGGGTCTGGAGGCGATAGGGCCCGTCGTCGGCCAGGCGTTCGTTGTACTCGATCAGGTAGGTTCCAGGGTCGAGCGCCCACCATTCGTAGTCGTCATCGGGATTACGGAGTGCGGTCGGCCGGGGCTCGGCCGCCGCGGGCTGGAGCTCCCCGCCGCCGAAATCGACGCGCCCGGGCCCGGTGTGATCGAACACGTCGGCGACGCTCAGATCGACGCCGCGGTCGGTTACTTGCGTGTCGGCGTGGAGCAACCCCTCGACGGCCTCGGCGAGCTCGGCGGGCGTGGCCATGGCTGTGCCGGTGGTTGGCCCGGCCCGCCCGAAAAGCATGCGGCCGTCAGCGGACGCCGTGCTCGAGGTTCTCCACCAGCCGCCCGACGAACAAGCCGAGCCGGGGCGGGACCACGTCGGGCTGGTCGGTGAGCACGTGGAGCGGCTGGGACCGCAGGGTCTGCACGAACTCCTCCCCGAGGGTCATGTTCTCGATGGTGTCCACGACGTCCACCGTCAGCCCCTCGTCGGAGGTGTCGAGCTGCTGGAGGTTGCGCTGCTCCCACTCGTCGTATTCGATCGTCCAGGCGTGGCCGCCGACGATCTCGACGATGGTGGAGACGTCCCCGACTTCGATGGTCCCGACGTCCGCCTGGATGTACACCGTGCGCTCCTCGACGGTGAGCGGATACCGGGTCATCGCCGGACCCCAGGCTGGCCCGATCGAACGCCGGGGTGGACCGTCGGTGGCATGCTGGCGGTCGCTTCCGACTACGGCCCGGGGCAGTTATAGAGTTAAGGGGGGCGGAACGCCGCGCGTCAGCCCCGTGCCGTACGTTTCAAGGGGCCGCCGTCGGCACGGGGAACTGGCATGGACGAGGCGGGCGGGGCCCCCGACGAAGCGGCGCTCGGGGCCCTCGCGACGGCCCGGGAGTTCCTCGCGCTCCCCAGGGACGTCCTCGTGTTGTCGGCGGCGATGTTCGGGTTCAGCCTCGGCTTCCAGATGACGTTCCGGTACCTGCCCGAGTACCTCTCGGTCCTCGGGGCCGGGGCGATCGTCATCGGGGCCTACAAGAGCTTCTCGGATCTCATCGGCGCCGTCTATCCGTATGCCGGCGGTGTCATCTCCGACCGGATCGGGTCCCGGGTCTCGCTGACGGCCTTCGGCGTCCTGTCGACGGGCGGGTTCGCCATCTGGTGGGCGGCGCCGGCACTGCAGGGGTGGGGACTCCCGGCCTGGGGCTGGGTCTTCGTCGGCTTCGTGCTCGCGCAGGCGTGGAAGTCCTTCGGCCTCGGCGCGACCTTCGCGGTCGTCAAGCAGAGCGTGCCGCCGGACCGCCTCGCGACCGGGTTCGCCTCCACCGAGGTGTTCCGTCGCGTCGGGTTCCTCCTCGGGCCGGTGCTCGCGGCATGGGTGCTCGCCGCCGTCGGGCCCTTCGAAGCGGGGTTCCGGTGGGTCATGGTGATCGCGATCGGCTTCGGCGCGGTGGCCACGATCGTCCAACACTGGCTCTACGAGGCCGACCGGGACAGTTTCGGCCGGGCCTTCGAGGGCCTGCGGACGATCCGGGCGGACCTGGCCGGGATGCCGGCCCCGCTTCGGCCGCTGCTGGTGGCCGACGTCTTCGTCCGGTTCGCCAACGGGATGGTCTACGCGTTCTTCGTGATCGTGGTCGTCCAGTTCCTCGGGGTCGGCTTCGTCGGGTTCGGCGTCTCGCTCGCGCCGGCGTCGTATTTCGGCGTCCTGCTGGGCCTCGAAATGCTCGTGGCGCTGGCCGTGATGGTCCCGGCGTCGAAGCTCGCCCGGCGGACGGGGCTCGTCCCCGTGGTGGCGACCGGCTTTCTGGTCTACGCGGTCTTTCCGGTCCTGCTCATCCTCGCCCCGGCCGACCAGTGGCTGATCGCCGGCCTCTTCGCGTTCTCCGGGCTCCGCTTCGCCGGGCTGCCGGCGCACAAGGCGCTGATCGTCGGGCCGGCGGAGGCCGACGCGGGCGGCCGGGTCACGGGGGCCTACTACCTCGTCCGGAACACGCTCGTGATCCCGAGCGGACTGGTGGGCGGTTGGCTGTACGCGATGGATCCCGTCCGGGCCTTCGGGGCCGCCTCGGCCGTCGGGCTCGTCGGGGTAGCGTACTTCGCGCTCGAGGGCCGGGAGTTCGACGCCTACGCGCCCGGCTAGAGCAGCCCGAGGACGAACCCGAGGCCGATGCCGACGAGCACGACCGCCGAGACGGTCGGGAAGTGCTCGGCGTAGCGCTCCATGCGGTCCTCGTACCGGCGGTAGCCCGCGATCAGGAGGACCGTTAGCCCGACGAGGGCGAGCAGCACCGCCAGCGCGTAGACCAGCATCAGCTCCAGGCAGAGCGACGAGCCCAGACAGAGGCCGATGATCTCGAACTCCTCCTCGTGGACGAACCCGAGCACGAAGGCGGTCCACACGATGCCGAGCAGCCCCTTGCGATCGAGGTCGGACGGCGCCGGGTGGTCGTGCCCCCCGTCGGGCCCGAACGGCAGGCGGCGGCGAAGTCTCCGAACCCATCCGGTTGCTCCGTCGGAAGCATGGCCGCCGTGGTCGTGGGCATGCTGATGACCATGCCCGTGCTCATGGGGGTGGTCATGCTCGTGTCCGTCCGGACCGTGAGCGTGTTCGTGGCCGTGGCCCGCCCCGTGTCTGTGCCCGTGGGTGCGGTACTCACGGATCCCGAGCCCGATCAGCAGGAGGCCGGCGACGATGCCGACGGGCCCGCCGATAGCCACCGCTCCCACCGTGTAGGGCTCGTTCAATCGCTCGAGCGCGAGGGCGCTCTTGGCGAAGAAGAACAGGGCCACGACGGCTAGCGAACTGACGAGGTGGCCCAGGCCGAGCAGGACGCTGGCAGCCAGGCCGTGGAACCACTTGTGGTCCCGATCGAGGGCGTAGGTGGCGGCGATGGGCCACCCGTGTCCCGGTTCGGCGCCGTGGAGCAGCCCGAGGAGGACCGCACTGCCGAAGATCGGGAGACTGCCGGGCGGGACCAGGGCGGCGGGGTCCATCGCGTCGCGGTACCGAGGTCGCCGGCAAAAGCGTGCTCATCCGAGCCGGTCCGGCGGACGGCGCGGGCGTTCAGTCGCCGACCGACTCCCAGTCGATCCAGTCCTGTTCCCAGCCCCGCCGGCGTTTGGCGTCCCTGGCCTCGTGTTCGATCTCCTCGCGGGCGGAGCGGTTCCGCTCGATGCCGCCAGCTTGCTCGCCCGGGACGAGCAGCGGCTTGAACCGCACCGGCGCGAGCTTCTCCGGCTCCGCCTCCGGCCCATCGAAGACCGCGAGCGATTGGTCCTGCGCGCCGAGCGGGATGACCAACCGGCCGGTCGGAGCGAGTTGCTCGAGCAGCGCTTCGGGTGGCCGGACCGCGGCCGCTTCGACCAGCACCCGGTCGAACGGCGCGTATTCCGGGAGGCCCTCGGCGCCATCCCGGCGATCGACGAGCGCCGCCCCGTACCCGACTCGGGACAGGTTCCGCCGCGCTTCCAGAACCAACTCCCGGGACAGATCGATCGCTGATACGTTCGCGGCGCCGGCCAGCTCGGCCGCGAGGGCCGTCGTGTAGCCCGTCCCCGCCCCGACAACGAGGACCCGGTCCCCGGGCGTCGGCGCCAGCGCCTCCAGGAGCCGGGCGGCCAAGCCGGGTGCGATCACGGTGGTCCCCTCGTACTCGAAGGCCCGGTCCTGATAGGCGGCCTCGTCGGGGGCGGGCACGAACTGATGTCGGGGGACCTCGCGCATCGCTCCCGTCAGGGCCTCGCTCCGGAGCACCTCCTTCGGGGGCTGGGCCAGCCCCTCGACGAGATCGTCCCGGAGCACGGCGAGGTCCATATCGCCCCGTGAGTCGCGGGTTGTCTTGAATGGCGCGGCCACGGGGGACCCGGCGCCCCTCCGGGGGCTACTCGCCCCCGCGCATCGGCACGAACCGGACGCCCCCACGGTCCTCGCGGACGAGCGTCCCGTCGTCCCGTTTCTCGGCGAGCACCAGACGCTGTCGATCGGTGCCGATCGGGGCGAGGAGCCGGCCGCCCGGGCGGACCTGGTCGACCACGGCATCCGGGAAGTCCCCCGCCGCGCAGGTCAGATAGGCGGCGTCGTAGGGGGCGTGCTCGGGCCAGCCCGTGTGCCCGTCGCCGCTCCGCACCGAGATCGCCTCGTACCCGAGCTCGGCGAGGGTTCGGCGGGCCTGCTCGGCGAGTTCGGCCTCGTACTCAACCGAATACACGTTCTCGGCCCCGACCACCTCCGCGGTGACGGCCGCGTGATACCCGCAGCCGGTGCCGATCTCGAGGACCTCCTCGCCCGGCGCTAACGCCAGGACGTCGAGCATCTCGGCGACCATGTGCGGGGCGCTGATCGTCTGGCCGTTCCCGATCGGGAGCGGGCGGTCCTCGTAGGCTGAACCCCGCGAGCGGTCCGGGACGAAGGCGTGCCGGGGCACGGAGCGCATGGCCGATCGGGTGGACTCCCGGCTGATGCGACGGTCGAGCCGTTCGACCATTCGCGCCCGGGCTTCGTCCGCTTCGGTTACCACGCTGACCACGCGCGGCCCTCCGGCTCGCGCGCGTAGACCCGCTTGACGTCCTTCGCGGGCACGTCGTCGCCGTCCCGTTCGAACTTCCGCGTCGGGTAGTCGGCCGCGTCCTCGCGGACCAGGACTCGCTCGACTTCGAACCGCTCATCGCCGAACTCCTGGGTCTCGCCGACCACGAAGTCGTGATCGCCGGGCACCGCGATCGTGACGCTCCGTGTTTCATCGTGGCGGCCGTCGGCCGGATGGACCGTGACGTTGACCTCGACGTTGTCGACCCCGCGGGTCCAAACGGTTGACACGTCCGGGATCGCGGCCTCGTCCACGCGTTGTTCGGGCCCGGTCTCGATCGCGGTGATCCGAACCGACATCAGCACCGCCTCGGTATCCACGACGAACTCCTCGCCGACGGCGATCGATTGATCGGCCGGGGCCTCGACGGTCGTAGTGAACGATTCGCCGCCCTGTGAGACCACGACGTCCAGCGGCACCTGGTCGGGGTCAGCCGGAGCGACCTTGTGGACGTGCCCGCACTCCTGACAGCGGACCGTCGGCTGCCCGCCCGGCGAGAGGACCTCGTGGACGGTTTCGGCAGCCGGCGAGCAGGCCGGGCAGGCCGCCGCGAGCCGCTCGCTGGAATCGGTCATTGACATAACGCTCGCGCCGTGCGGCCAAAAGCCCCCCGGACCCTCGATGCGGGACCGCAGCGTCGAGGCACCGGTTTGTCGTCCGCCTGGGGCTACACGCGGCGATGACAGGCTCTCGCAGTACGATCCAGTCGAGGCAAAACGGCAGCACCCGGCACACTTGCACCGGCACCCCAACGAGGTGAACGAGGAGGCATCCGTCACGGAAGTTCACGCCAATTGGCTTCTACAACCCATATCCGTGGTGCAAGAGAGGAGGGGACTGCCAAACCGGATCAACCGGGATCCAAAATTCCGAACGAGTGGGAAGCGGGAAGCGTCTGACTTTGGATGAACGGATCGAGGTGTCAGCTTTTCAGGTCACCGTCGCCGTCGACGCTGTCCGGCGCGACTTCGACCTCGATGTCGGGGGTCCTGGGAGCGCCCTCCAGATCGCTCACCACGCGGCGGAGAACGGTTTCGGCCTGTTCGACGATCAGCGGGGTTGCCTTCTCCATGACCCACTCCAGGCTGACGAACCGGGGCAGGTCGAGCATCCCCGGCCCCACCGAGCCGGGGTCGAATCGCACGTCGAGCGTCACCCGGGTCGCGGCCTCGGTATCCGCCGGGAGGTCTTCCTCGCCGACCCCATCGAGCTGCCAGGCGCCGTGAGCCTCGATGTCCTTGACGATCTCCCAATCGATCCGATGCCCTGGCGTAACGTCCGTGACCTTCGACCGGGCAGTATAGGACAGCCGCCACCACGAGAACGTGATCTCGTATTCCGTGCCGACTGAGCCGTCACCCCGGACTCCGACGCGATCGACGTATTCCGAATAGCGGCCGTAGCCCTCGAAATCCATGAGGAACTCGAAGACCTGCTCGCGGGGGGCGTGGACGACCGTGCTGATCCTTGCGGAGTCCATCCGGATGTGGTTCAGTGCTGGCCGCGGTTCAGTATGACGCTCAGAGCTCGGGGCCCGCGAAGTCCGTGTCGACGTCTAGGCCCCGGTCATCGGACCGCGGCGGACTGGAGAGAGACTCCTGCTGGATCGGATCGCGGGGCGTGGTGCGGCCGGTTGGCCGTTGATCATCACGTCCAGACTGTGTTGAACTGGATCGATCCGCGCTAAGGGGCTGGCAGTTCCACCGGCTCGCCGTCGGCATGGACGGTGGGTTCTCGGAGGACTCCGTCAAGGTGGAGCGGCGCCTCGACATCACCGCCGATGCTCGCGTCGTCCCCGATGGCCACGTGCACCGTCCCCGCCGCCTTCTCGTCGAGCAGCACGCTGCCGACGAGCTCAGTCACGCCGACGTTGGTCCCGATCCCGAGTTCGGCGAGGTTGGAGGCCGCCTCGCCCACCTCTTCGGCCGCCACTTCTACTTCACCTCGGAGCGTGGGATCCTCGATCCCGACGACCTGCCCGGCCTCGACGTCGAAGGCGATCGGCTCCTCTAACCGACCCTGGCCGGCCATGGAACCGTCGATCACGACGCGGCCGTCACCCGACAGCGGACTGACGAACACCTCGCCCGCTGGGAGGTTCGAGAAGTCACCGGCCTCGTGATTGATGCCGGTATCGGATTGCCAATCACGGCGCCCCGGATCGATGGTGAGGTCGGTGCCCTGGGGGGACGTGATTCGCACTTCGTCGGCCTCGGCGACCTGTCCTTTGACCTCCGCACAGTGGGCGGCGATGGCCTCGTAGTCGGCGTCCAGCCCGGCGATCATCACCTCTTCAGTGATCCCCGGCAGCGTCGCGCCGCGGGCGCCGGCCTCGGTCGCCGCACTCCGCGCTCGGGTATGGCTGAGGCTCTTCGTCGTGGGTGCGAGGAACACGTCCGTTTCCCGCATCGCCGCCGCCACAGGTCCTGGCGGCTCGGCGCCGTGTTGCTCGCCCGGGGGATACCGAACCACGGCGGCATCGGCCCCGATGGACACCGCGGCATTATAGAGGGCCTCCCCGATCGGCTGGCGTTCGTCGTCCGTCACGATCGTACAGGATTCGCCGGCCTCGAGCGCCATACACTGAGTCATGGCGGTCTCGGCGGCCTCCCTGAGAGTCATGGCTGGTTGATTGGCCGCCGGCGGTTTAACTCCAGCCGACGGGCCGCCAATGGCTGGATCGGGAACACGAGCGGGATAGCTCGAAATGTCTTTAGGCCGAGCCGGTCGTTCCTGGAGGTATGATACGGGTCGGGGTCAACGGCTACGGGACGATCGGGAAACGCGTCGCCGATGCGGTGACGGCCCAGCCGGACATGGAGCTCGTGGGCGTCGCCAAAACCCGGCCGAATCACGAAGCCCGGAGCGCCGTCGATCACGGCTACCCGCTCTACGCAGCCATCGAGGACCGGGCTGAGCAGTTCGCCGAGGCCGGCATCGAGATCGCGGGGCTCGTCGACGAACTGGTGTCCGAGGTGGACATCGTCGTCGACGCGTGTCCCTCCGGCATCGGCGAGGCGAACCTCGAGCTGTACGCCGAGCATGACGTTCCGGCCTTGCTCCAGGGGGGCGAGGCGGCCTCGGCGGTGGACGTCTCCTTCAACGCCCGCGGGAACTACGAGGCGGCGGCGGGCGCGGACGCGGTCCGGGTCGTCTCCTGTAACACGACCGGGCTCGCCCGGTTGATCGCGCCACTCCGGGAAGCCTATGGTATCGAGAAGGTCCGAGCGACGTTGGTCCGCCGGGGCGGGGATCCGGCCCAGAGCGGCCGGGGGCCGATCAACGACATCCTGCCCGATCCCGTCGAACTCCCGTCGCATCACGGTCCCGACGTCAACACGATCTATCCGGACCTCGACATCGATACGCTCGGCCTCAAAGTCCCGGCCACCCTGATGCATATGCACAGTCTCAACCTCACCCTGGAGGCCAGCCCCGACGCGGCCGCTGTCCGGCAGCTGCTGGCCGAAGAGAACCGGCTGTACCTCGTTCGCAGCGCCGACGGTATCGACGGCAGCGGGGCGCTCAAGGAGTACGTCCTCGACGCCGGGCGGCCCCGTGGCGACCTCTGGGAGAACGCGATCTGGGCGGACTCGGTCTCGATGGAAGGCCGGGACTGCTACCTGTTCCAGGCCATCCACCAGGAATCTGACGTCGTGCCGGAGAACATCGACGCGATCCGGGCGACCCTGGGGGCGGCTGACCGCGAGGAGAGCATGCGAACGACCGACAAGGCCCTGGGCGTCGGCGAGCTGTAGTCCCGGCTTCCGAAGCCTTTTGCGCGAGCTGGCCATAATGCGTGACATGAGACGGGACCCCGAGGATCCCTTCGACGACCTGTTCAACCAGTTGGAGCAGTTCATGGAGGAGATGATGACCCAAGGCGGCATGCCGGGGCCGGCCGGGCCGGACGCCGCACAGCAGAACCCAGCGCCCGGGACCGATACCCACGTGGACGTCCACGAGTACGACGATTACATCACGGTGATCGCTGACCTCCCCGGCGTCGAGAAGGCCGATATCGACGTCACCTGCAACGGAAACGTCCTCTCCATCGCGGCCGAGAACGAGTCGCGCAGCTACAACGAGCGGCTCCAGCTGCCGGCCTCGGTGGACGAAACGTCCGGCCAGGCCAAATACAACAACGGCGTCCTCGAGGTCCGGTTCGATCGCGTCGACGATTCCGCGTCGATCGACGTGGAGTAATCGGGTTCCCGATCAGCTTCGTCGGGCTCAGGATCCGGTCGCTGTGTCTCGAATCACGGTCGCCAGCCGGTCGTAGAACCCGGGCTCGTACTTCGAGACGTCATCGATCGTCGGCCGGGCGGCGGTCTCGTTCACGACCGCGCGGCCGTCGGTGACGAGGAGATCGACGCCGCAGAACGGCACGTCTAACGTACTCGCCGCCGCTTCAGCGAGTTGTCGGAGTTCCCGATCCAGCTCGACCTCCTCGGCGACGGCGTCCCGGTGGACGTTGTGTTTCCACTGCCCCGCGGCCCGGGCGGGATCCGGCAGCCGTCGTTCGACCGCCCCGGCGTAGTCACCGTCGAGGACCATGACCCGGTAATCGATCGCGTCGGGCAGGTACGATTGGACGACGAACGACTTGTCCCCGGTGGCCCGGAAGTCGTGAACGAGCTCCAGGTAATCGCAGATCCCCAGGAAGCTATCGAGGTCCTCGGCTCTCGCGACGCCGACGCCGCGGGTGGCCGAGTTCGGTTTGACCACGACCGGTGGCCCGACCCGTTCGAAAGCCTCACGGAGCGCTTCGTCGTCCGCGGGATTAGAGATCATAACCGTTTCGGGGGTCGGCACGTCGGCGGCCGCGAGCTTGGCGAGCGTGCCGGCCTTGTTCCGTGAGGCAAGGACCGCCCGCCGGCCGTTGACCCATGGCACCCCGAGGAACTCGTCCGCGACGGCCCCTTCGAGGACGCGCGGCGGGTACACGAAGCCGACGTCGAACCCGGAGAAGTCCGCCGGGGGATCGGCGAGCGGAAGGCAACGGCCTTCCGTGTGAAGGTGGGACACCGCGATATCGCGATCGGCCAACGGCGCCTGGATGCGATCGTAGGTTTCCTCCGCCGTGGCCATGGCCAGCCGGAGCATCCCGGTTAGCGCCCCTCGAAGACCGGCTCGCGATCGTTCAGGAACGCCTCGACGCCCTCCTCGTGATCAGCCGTCGCGAGCGCGAGGCCTTGGGCCGCCGCTTCGTCACCGAGCGCGGCATCGAACCCCTTGCCCGCCGCGCTGTCGATCAGCCGCATGGCGTGTCTGAGCGCGACCGTCGGCCCGGTTGCGATCGTGTCGACGAGGTCGGCCACCTGCGCATCGAACTCCGCGGCCGGGTAGACGTGATTGAACAGCCCGAGCTCGGCCGCCCGGTCGGCCTCCAGGATCTCCCCGGTCAGGACGAGTTCCTTGGCCTTGTTCGCGCCGACCAACCGCGGCAGGAGGTAGGAGGTGCCCGCGTCGCAGGACAGCCCGACGTGTCGGAAGACGAAGCCGATCGAGGCCTCGGCGCTCGCCAGCTGGAGGTCGCAGGCGAGCGCGAGCCCGGCGCCGGCGCCGACGGCTGGACCGTTGATCTTGGCGACCGTGGGGATGGGGAACCGGTAGACGGTGCCGACCACGCCGGCGGTTCTCTGTTCGACGTTCCGGACCGCCTCGTCGATCGGCTGGTCCGTCTCGACCCGGCGTCGCATCCGGTCGATGTCTCCGCCGGCGCAGAAGGCGCTCCCGGCGCCGGTGACGACGAGACATCGGGCCTCCCCCTCGGCGATCTCTTCGAGCGCGGCCTGTAGCGCGATCGAGGCGTCGTTGGAGAGCGCGTTCCGGTGCTCCGGTCGGTTCAGGGTGATCGTCGCGACGCCGTCCTCGACATCGAGACACACCGGCTCGTCAGCCACTCCGATCACCGCCCGGCCGTGGTCGTTGGACGGGTCCCGATCGATCGACGTCCGGGTCCTGGTCCGGCATGTCACGGCTGTCCGGAGTCACGGTTGTAAGCGTTCCTCCGTCGGGCCGGGCGATGGCTCTGCGGAGCTGAACGCTGGATCCCCAGGAAGAAGCGGCGAGGTTACGCGATCAGGAGCTCTTCGCCGCGATCGACGACGATGCGGCAGGGCGGCGAGAGCTTGTTGTACGCCCGGCGGAGGGCGTCCTTGGCGATGTCCGCCTGGTCGGTCTCACACCAGATCGTGAACAGCCGGTCGCCCGCCTCGACCCGGGCCGCGGTCCCCACCGGTTTCCCGAAGGAGAGGCGCATCCCGTCGGACACGCGGTCCGCCCCGGCGCCGGTGGCCTGCTTGTTCTCCCGGATGACGTGGTGGGGGAACTTCCGGAGGCTCATCTTGTAGTTGCCCTCCCCGAGGCTCTTGATGAGGTGCCGGTTCGCCGACAGCCGGGCGGCTTCGAGCGCGCCGTGGCGGAGCTGGCAGGCCTCGTCGGTCAGCAGCGAGATCTCGACGGGATACTCCTCGGGATCCTTGTGGAGGTCGCCCATCTGGTGTTGGGCGATCTTCGATCCCGGGATACCCGTGATGTACTCACGCCGGGTATAGGGCGGCTTCGTGACGGACCGATACATGGACGCCGGCTTCTCGGACATGGTTAGTTACCGGAACTGAGGGCCGGTCCGGGTCATAAGGGCTTCGAAGCACCCGGCGCGGGCCTGAGTCCTGTTGCCGCCGTTCACAACTTGAGATGGGCGTCCAGGAACGACAGCACCCGGCTCAGGGCATCGGTCCAGGTGGCAGGAGCTTGGAACATGTGGTCCTCCTCGGGGTAGTAGGCCATCTCGAAATCGGCGCCGAGCTGAACGAGATCGCCGACCAGGCTGTCCATCTGGTCGAACGGGACGATCGGGTCGCCGCTGCCGTGGAGCGCGAACAGCGGCGCGTTGAGGCCGTCGGCGAATTCGGCAGGCGAGGCGCGGTCGTACGCGGCGGCCACGGCTGGATCCTCCGAATCGGGGGCGCCCCCGAACCGGGCCTCGAACACCCGCGCCGCCCCGCGATAGTCCTCGGCCGACCAGCGCACCCACTCCCGCCAGTCCCAGATGCCCGCGACGTTGACGGCGGCGTCGAACGCGTCCGTTTTCGTCGCGACAGCATTGGCCAGGAACCCTCCGTAGGAAAGCCCCCAGAGCCCGATCCGGTCACCGACCCGTGGATCGCGTCGGAGCCACTCGGCCGCCCGGACACAGTCGTCGATTTCGTCGACGCCGATCGCGTCCTGCAGGCCGTGTTCGAACGCTCGCCCGTAGCCGATCCCCCCGCGGTAGTTCACCGCCAGCACGACGTAGCCCTGGCTGAGGAGGACGTGGTTGAACGCGTGGAACCCGGCATAGGACTGCATGTGGTGGAAGCCCCGGCGCATCTGGCGCATCGGGCCCCCGTGGGCCCAGACGACGGCGGGCCGGTCCTCGCCCGGTTCGGCCTCCGGTGGAGCGTAGAGGTAGCCGGGGATCTCGAGGCCGCCTCGCCCCTCGAAGCTGATCGGTTCCGGATCGGGGAAGTCGTCGAACACGTCGGGATCCGGGTGTGCCGCGGAGATCCGGCGGACGGCTGCCTGCTCGATGTCAGCGACGAAGACGTCCGCCGGGGTGGTGCGGCCCGAGCGGACGAAGCCGACCCGCGACGCGTCGAGCCAGGCGGGGTGGACGGCGTTACCGGGGAGGTCCTCGAGGGCCACCCGTGCGACCACGGTCAGGCCGTCGAGCTCGACGATCCGGACGTGTCTCTCGCCCGGGTCGCGCTCGTTCGTCACGAAGGCGAGCCGTCGGTCGTCGGGCCCCCAGGCCGGGACGTCGCGAGCGTCGCCCCGCGCCTCGAACTCGCCGTCCGTCACCTGGACGGCGCCCGGACCACTGAAGCCCGGTCTGGCGGAGTCAACGGCCGACCGCCGTGTCGACACGTCGACCACGTAGACGTGGTGAAACCCGGATTGGCCGGACAGCACCGCGAACCGGCCGTCGTCGCTGCCAATGGGGCGGTCCCGAGCGAGCACGTGGTCATCGCGCTCGGAGAGCACGGCCGTCCCCGGTCCATCGGTCGTGACATTCGCGACCCGGTACACTCGTTCGTCGCCCTCGATGGTGTCCTCGGCGTACACCAGTCGATCGTCGCCGACCCAGTCGAAAGCGTGGACGAGTCGGCCGGCGGTGACGTCCGGCACCCGCTGCCAGATCGGGCCGTCCTCGTCGAGGGCGAAGGCGGCGAGTCCCATCACGCCGTCCGAGTCCTGCACCTTGGTCGCGACCGCGGACCCGTCGGCGCTCCACCGAACCGGCGTCCCGCCGAACTCGTCGGCGACCTCGGCCGAGTCCGGATTGAGTGCTCGGTGGCCGCCGGCCGCGAGGTCGTACAGCCAGAGCAGGCCAGCTTCGGTGTAGGCCAGGACGGACCCGTCGGGGTGCCAGGCCAACCGGTCGCAGTCCTCTGGCCCGTCGACCACCGTGCGCAACGAGTCATCGTTTGCGTCGTACCGGAACAGCGTCCCGTCCGCGACGAGGGCTGCCTCGTCAGGCTCACCGGGTCGCCACTCGAAGGCGGAGACGTCGCCGTGGTCGGTCGAAGTGTGCTCGACAGCGGCGCCGGCCTCCAGCCCGAGATCGGTCTCCGTGATCGCGGGAACGTCGGCGGCGACGAACTCCGTCGCGCCGTCCTGGGTTCGCAGGAACCCGACCCGGCTGCCGTCAGCATTCGCCGCGGGCTCGGATACCGTCGCCAGGTCGAGCGCGTCCCCGACCGAGAAGTCGAGCGGCATGGCCAGCCATCCGCCACGTGGGGGCTAAAGTGCCTGGGCCCGGTCGGACGGTCAGCCGAACACGTCACCCGGTGGCGGCCGGGTCCCGAGGGTCAGATCGACGGACCGTTCCTCCCCGTCCCGGATGATATCGACGCCGATTGTCTGTCCCGGCCGGGTCTGTAGCGCGAGATAACGCCCGAGCGCCCCGCTCGTGGGAATTGATCGCCCATCCAAACCGACGATCACGTCGCCACCGACGGGGATCTCGACCCCGGCGACCTCCTCGTCTCGCGGGCTCCCTTCGAGAACGCCGTCAGAGGGCCCGCCCTCGACGACCCGCGTCACCAGCACGCCGGATTCCTGATCGAGACCGTTCGCCTCGGCCACGGTCGGGGAGACGTCCAGGATGCCGACGCCCATGTAGGCGTGCTCGTATTCGCCGTCCTCGATAAGCTCGGGCGCGACCCGCTGGACCAGCGCCGCGGAGATCGCGAACCCGATGTTGTCCCCGCCGCCCGATCGGATGACGCCCACGACATCGCCGTCGAGGGTGACCAGCGGGCCGCCGCTGTTCCCGGGGTTGACGGCCGCGTCGGTCTGGACGGAATCGGGGATCGTGAACCCCGCGCGCGTCGGAATGGCCCGGCCAACCCCTGATACCACGCCGGTCGTCAGCGACTTCTCCAAGCCGAAGGGGCTGCCGATGGCGACGACCTCCGTCCCGATGGCCGGTTTGCTGTTGACAAATGGCAGCGCCTCGGCGGGCGGCGCGGCTGCCGGCCTGAGGACCGCCAGATCGGTGTAGACGTCCGTCCCGATCACGCGGGCCGATTGCCAACTCCCGTCGGCGTACCGGAGGTCGATCCGGTCGGCTTCAGCGACCACGTGTTGGTTCGTGAGGACGTGCCCCTCGTCGTCAAAGGCGAACCCGGAGCCCTGGCCGCCGAGCCGCGGGCCGGTTGTTTGTACGAGGACCACTGAATCGATGGTATCCCGGTAAACCCGCGTGTACGGGCTCTCCGCGGCGGCCGTCGGGGTTTCCTCGGACGGGGTGGCGGTCGATCGGGTGCCGACTGGGGCGGCACAGCCAGCCAGGGCGGCGATGGCAGCGCCCCCGATCCCGCCGAGGAACTCGCGACGCGTCCGGGTGGAATCGGCCATGGGCGATCGCAGGTCCGGACGGACAAGAACCCGGCGCCCCCGGCGCGTCACGGGTCCCACTATGCTTAACAGGCCGCTCGCCCGGGCGAACGTATGGTCGGGACGGGAGACCTCGAGATCTTCCGACACGCCCTCACGAGCATCGTCGAGGAGATGGGGGTCACCCTCCAGCGCACCGCGTACTCGACGAACATCAAGATCCGGCGTGACCATACCTGTGCGCTCTTCGATGCCGATCTCAGACACGTGGCTCAGCACGACGTGGCGCCCCAGCACATCGGCTCGCTCGTCTCGGTGGTGCCGCGGTTGATGCGGGACCGATCGGACCTGGGCCCGGGAGACGGCGTCCTGGTCAACGATCCCTACGAGGGGGCGGTCCACCTGCCGGACGTCATGCTGATCTCGCCGTTGTTCGTCGACGACGAGCTCGTCGGTTACGCCGCCAATTCCGCCCACCACGTCGATATCGGCGGGCCGACACCGGGCGGCATTCCGAACGACAGCACCGAACTCTACGGCGAGGGCATCGTGCTGCCGGGCGTCAAAGCTGTTCGGGACTGGGCCTACGACGAGGAGATGCTGTCGCTGCTGCTCCGGAACGTTCGCGAACCGGAGATGCGGCGGGGGGATTACCGCGCACAGCTGGGCGCTAACCGGATCGGGCAGCGCCGGTACGCGGACCTGCTCGAGCGATACCGGCCCGATCGGCTCGAGGACCTCCTCGACGGGCTGCTCGACTACACCGAACGGCGGGTCCGGGCCGCCATCGAGGACCTGCCGGACGGGGTCTACGACGCCCAGGACCGAATGGACGGCGACGGGATCACCGACGAGCCCGTGCCGATCGCGCTGACCATCACCGTTGACGGCGACGAGATGACCCTCGACTTCACCGGCACGGCCGAGGAGAACGAGGGACCACTCAACTGCACGCCCGCGATGGCGTTCGCCGGTTCCATGGCCATCGTCATGGCACTGCTCGGGGGCGACCTCCCCAAGAACGACGGCTTCTATCGGCCCTTCGAGTTCGTGACGCCGGAGGGCACGATGGTCAATCCCTCCCGGAACCGCCCAGTGGCGGCCGGCTGGGAGGTCGCCATGCGGGCCGGCGAACTCGTCGCCAAAGCGATGGCCGAGGCGGTGCCCCAACGGACGATCGCCGGCACGAAAGGGATCGTCGCCAACGTCGCGTATGGCGGTCATGACCCCCGCGACGACGAGCCGTATGTCTACTACGAGACCGTCGCGGGCGGGTACGGAGCCCGAGCGGAGAAGGACGGAATGGACGCCGTCCAGACCGGCTTCCAGAACACCGCGAACAGCCCGATCGAGGAACTCGAAACCGAGCTGCCAGTCTACGTCCGGCGGTACGAACTGGTCCAGGACTCCGGCGGCGCGGGTCGGACCCGCGGGGGCCTCGGGGTCCGCCGGGACCTCGAGTTCTACGGGGAGCGAGCGACCTTTTCGCTCCTCACGGACCGCGCCGAGTCGAGACCGTGGGGCCTGTTCGGGGGCCGACCCGGCACCGCGGCCCGGTATCGCATCAACCCGGATTCGGACTCGGAAACCGTGGGGTCGAAGTCGACCACGCAGCTCGCGCGTGGCGAGGTCGGCTCCATCCAGACGCCGGGCGGCGGGGGCTACGGTGACCCGTTGGAACGGGCCCCAGCCGCGGTACTCGAGGACGTTCGTGACGGGAAGGTGTCCGTGGAGGCGGCGGCCACCGAATACGGCGTGGTCATCGACGACGGGTCTATCGACGAAGCGGCCACGGAACGCTGCCGCGCTGACCTCCGGGCCGAGCGGGACCAAGGTGAGCCATCGTGAGCGTGCGGATCGGGGTCGACACGGGCGGGACCTTCACGGACGTCGTGCTCTACGCGCCCGAGGATCGGGCGGTGTCCACCGCGAAGACGGCCTCGACCCCGCCGGACTTCGAGCGCGGCGTCCTGACGGGCATCGACACGGTCCTCGAGCGCACCGGCACCGATCCCGGCGAGGTCGCCTTCCTCTCTCACGGAACGACCGTCGGCACGAACGCGGTCCTCGAGGGCGATCTCCCACGGCTCGGGCTGCTGACCAACGAAGGGCTGCGCGACGTGCTCGAGATCGGGGACCAGACCCGGCCTGCGCTCTACGATCTGCAGGTCGAGAAACCACGACCACCCGTGCCACGTCGACGCCGATACGGGGTGCCGGGCCGGATCGATTACGCCGGTGAGATCGTCGATCCGCTGGACGAGGACGCGGTGCGGGCCGCGGTCCGGGAGCTCAGCGAGCAGGACGTGTCCTCGATCGTCGTGTCCATGCTGTTCTCCCATCTGAACGACAGCCACGAACGGCGGGTCGCCGAACTGATCGAGGCCGAGGCGCCGGAGCTGGATTGTGCCCTCTCCTCGGCCGTCTATCCGGAGAGTCGCGAATACGAGCGCACGGTCACGACGGTCCTCAACGAAGCTGTCAAGGCCCGAACTGCCGACTACTTCGCCCGGCTGCGTGACGGCGTGGCCGAGCGTGGCATCGACGCGCCGTTATACGTGATGCATTCCGGGGGCGGCATCTTCGGCGTCGAGGCCGCCATCACCTACGCGCTCCGGACGGTTCTGTCCGGACCGGCCGCCGGTGCCGTCGGCGCCCGTGAGGCGTCGGCGGGCGTCGGCATTCGGAACGCGATCGGTCTAGACATGGGCGGGACCAGCGCGGACGTCAGCCTGGTCGAGGGCGGGGACCTGGTCCGATCGACCGAGGGCGAGATCAACGACCTCCCGATCAAGACCCCGCTCATCGACATCAACACGGTCGGCGCCGGCGGGGGCTCGGTGGCCTGGGTGGATGCCGGCGGCGGGCTCCGCGTGGGACCGGCGTCGGCCGGCGCCGATCCCGGACCGATCTGCTACGATCGGGGCGGCGAGCGGCCCACCGTGACCGACGCCCAGGTGCTGCTCGGCCGGATCGATCCGGGCGCGTTCGCCGATGGCGACCGCCGATCGCTCGTCGATCGGATCCGCGGGGCCATCGAGCGGGACCTCGCGGACCCGTTGTCGGTTACCGCCGAAGAGGCCGCCGTCTCAGTCCTTCAGGTGGCCAACGCCAAGATGGCCCGCGAGCTCCGTCGTGTGACCGTCGAGCGCGGTCGCGATCCGGAGGACTTCGCGCTGGTCGCGTTCGGCGGTGCGGGCCCGCTCCACGCGCCAGCGGTCGCCCGACACGTCGGCCTCGAGACGGTGATCGTTCCTCGATCGCCAGGGGTGCTTTCGGCCCGCGGACTGCTGCTGGCGGACGTTCGCATGGACGAATCGGCGGCCACCCGGACCACGGCCCTGGATCCGAGCACGCTCGAAACGCAGTTCGCGTCCCTCGAAGCGTCGATCGCAGACCGGCTCAGGGACGGCGGCTTCGATCCGGAGGCGGCCGTGCTCCGCCGAACCGTGGACATGCGGTACCGCGGGCAATCGTACGAGCTCCAAGTGCCCCTTGACGCCCATGCCATCGACCAGACGGTGCTCGAATCGCTCCGGGACCGCTTCGACGACCACCACGCCCAACGCTATGGACATGCGATGCCCGACGAACCGGTCGAAATCGTGACGCTCCGGGTAGCTGGATCGATCGAGCTCCCCGGCCTCGAGGAGCAACCATCGTCGGCTGAGGAGCAGTTGTCCGACCAGCGGTCCGTCCAGTTCGCGGAGGGCAAGCCCCGTGAGACGACGGTCCACGACCGGACGAGCCTCGATCCGGGAACGGAACTCGCTGGGCCCGCGATCATCGAGCACACGGGTAGCACGGCGCTGATTCCGCCCGGAATGGCCGGTCGCGTCGAGGCGAGCGGGGCGCTGGTCATCGAGTGAGCGGGCGGTGCCGGTGGTGGGGGCGGCGCCCGTCAGCTCGGTGTCTGACGGAAGTTTAAGTACGGACCCGCAGAACTCGAAGGTGCTCCCGCTGCCCCCTCCGGCGGTTTCTCAACCTCCCGATCGCGGGAGCGCGACGGGCCGTTCCTCCTCCCGGCCCGTCGGTTTTCCTGCTGTTCGGACAGCGGCTCGACGCGACGAGTTACTCCTCGTCGGTGTCGGATTCGCCTTCGTCGATCTCCTCGATGGGCTCCCGACCATCACTGCCGAAGCGCTTGGCGAACCAGCCGCGGATCCGACCGCGACCCCGCCGTCGCTGAAGCCCATAGCCGAGCGCGGCCAGCGGGACGCCGAACGCGATCACGTACGGGACCGCATACGCGATCGCCACGCCGGCCGCTCTGATCGTCACGATGACGCCGTTGACTGACTCGAGGAACGCTGAGAGCAGGGGCACGTCATACCAGGCGTCGGGTCCCGGCCGATCGGGTTCGGGCCGTGGTTCGCGGAGCCGGACGGTGATCGTCGAAAGCGCGACCCGCTCACGCAGCGACTTGCGGCGGGCTTCGAGGCGCTCGATCTCGCCCTGAACCTCCGACAGCCGTTCCTGCACCCGGAGGACGTCCTCGGTCTCGTTGGCCCGGCGGTAGAGCTCTCGGAGCTGGTCCCGCTCGGCCCGCAGGTTCTCGAGGCGGGCGTTGAGATCGACCAGCTGGTCCGTCACGTCCTGGGACTCCCGACTGGCCTCGAGGAGCTCGCCCTCCGCTCGGGCGCGCTCGTACACCGCGGTGAAGTTGTCGCGGGGCACCCGCAGGACCACGACCCCCTCGGTCCAGGTGTCGTTGTCACGCCGGTGGACCTCCTGGCGGGTGTCGCTCACGAACCCGCCGTAGGATTCGGTCGCTTCGGTGAGGTTTCGTCGGGAGGCTTCGAAGTCCTCGACCTCGACGGCGACCTGGCCGGTGAGGATCAGCTGGCGGTTGGCGAACTGTTGAGCGTCGTAGTCGTCCACGCCGCTCCCGCCGTCACCGCCATCTTTGTCTGCCGGTTCAGCCATCGGGGTGCCGGTGGCCATCGGCGTCGCTTCCTCGACGGCCGCGTCTTCTTCGTATGCCACGTCCTCTGCAGCCGCCATCTCAGTGGCCGCGTCCCCGCCCCCGGAACCGCCGGCGCCCGTACAGCCGGCCGTGAGAGCGAGGGTCGCGAGCAGCAGCGCGATGAA
>CAZKPC010000015.1:10394-18498 GCA_964554565.1 uncultured Halobacteriales archaeon | reverse complement strand
AGGTCCGCGTCGAACACGTTGTCGCCGTTCATGAGGACGAAATCGCCGTCCACGTGGGGTTCCGCACGGACGACCGCGTCGGCGAGCCCCACCGGTTCCTCCTGGACGGCATAGGAGACCGACGCGCCCCGGTACTCCTCCCCGAACCGCTCGACGATCTGCTCGCCGCGATACCCGATGATCACGACGAGTTCCTCGACGCCGAGATCGAGGAGGGTATCGAAACAGTGGGCCAGGAGCGGCTGCCCCCGGATCTCGACGAGCCCCTTGGGCATCTCGGCCGTATGGGGCCGGAGCCTCGTGCCCTCGCCGGCCGCCGGAACGACGCCTTGCATCGATCGGGTCGAGTCAGGGCGAGCCCAAGAATCCACCCCATTCGACCGGCGCTCCGGATGAGCCACGCTTTAGGCGTCACTGATCGTGACTCCGACAAGAGATGGACGTCTCCGTACTCGGCGCCGGGACGATGGGCCACGGGATCGCCCAGGTCAGCGCCATGGCCGGCCATCAGGTGACGCTTCGGGACATCGAGTCAGAGCTGGTGGAGGACGGGCTGGAGAGCATCCGGGCGAACCTCGAGGAGGGCGTGGCGCGAGAGAAGGTCACGCCCGACGAACGCGACGCGACGTTGGAGCGGATCGAAGGGACCACGGATCTGGCGGAGGCCGTCAGCGGGGCTGACCTCGTCGTCGAAGCCGTGCCGGAGGACTTGGACCTCAAGCGTGACGTCTTTGATGACGTCGAGGCGCACGCATCCACGGACGCGCTGCTGGCCACGAACACCTCGGCGCTGTCAGTGACCGCCATCGGGGCGGAGCTCGAGCACCCCGGCCGCTTCCTGGGCCTCCATTTCTTCAATCCGGTCCATCTGATGGGCCTGGTGGAGGTGGTGCTCGGGGAGCGGACGGCTGAAGCGGCTCGGGACCGCGCGGAGTCGTTCGTTGAAGGCATCGATAAGACCCCGATCACCGTCCAGGACACGCCCGGCTTCGCGACCTCACGGCTGGGCGTCGCGATCGGGGTCGAGGCCATGCGCATGGTCGAATCTGGCGTGGCCGGCCCGCGCGACATCGACCGGGCCATGGAGCTCGGCTACAACCATCCGATCGGGCCCATCGAGCTCGGGGACGTGGTGGGCCTCGACGTCAGACTGGACGTCCTCGAACACCTGACGGAGGAGCTCGGCGAGCGGTTCCGGCCGCCGCCGATTCTCCGACGAAAAGTGCGCGCCGGCAAGGTCGGGAAGAAGGTCGGTGAGGGCTTCTACGACTGGGAGGACGGCGAGATCACCGGCGTCAGCGGCCGGGAGTCGCTATGACCCCGGATCCGGCTTCCGTCGCGGCCGACTGCGATCTCATCGAGGCCCGGGTCGGCGACCGGGTTGCTGGGACGGCCACGGTCGTAATCGATCGCCCCGAGAAACGAAACGCGCTGAACGCCCAGGTCCGGCGGGAACTGATCTCGGTGCTCGAGGCCATCGAGGAGTCGGACCTCCGGGTGGTGGTGCTCACGGGGTCGGCGGACGCGAAGGCGTTCGTCGCCGGCGCGGACGTCAGCGAGCTGCGCGACCGGGATGCGGACACCCAGCGGGACCACATGGCGTTCCCGCGGGTGTACGAGACCGTCGCCGAGCTCCGGCAGCCGGTCATCGCCCGGTTGAACGGGCACGCGCTCGGCGGCGGCTGTGAACTGGCCCTCGCGTGTGACGTCCGCATCGCCAGGGAGGACGCGAAGTTCGGCCAGCCCGAGATCTCCCTCGGCCTGATCCCCGGCGGCGGCGCGACGCAGCGACTCCCTCGATTGGTCGGCGTGGACCACGCGATCGAGCTGGTGCTGTCCGGTGATCTCGTCGACGGGACGGAGGCGGCGCGGCTCGGGCTGGTAACGGCTGCGGTCCCGGCTGACGAGCTCGACGGGCGGGTCTACCGCTTGGCCGAATCCATGGCTGAACACAGCCCGGAGGCGTTGGCGTACGCCAAACGGGCGGTCCGGACGGCGGCGGATCGTACCTTGGACGACGGCATCGAGCACGAGCGGGAACTCTTCCTCGAACTCTTCGCGACGGGGGCCAAGGACGAGGGGATCGATGCGTTCCTCGAGGACCGGGAACCCGCGTGGCGGCTGGAGTGAGTCGTCGGCAGACGGCCCGGACTTGGCTGCCTGAGATGCGAGACGGCCTGTTCGCGGCCGCGAACGGCAGCAATACCTATCCGTTTCGCGCCGTTAGCCCGGAAACGGCCGAGTGATTCAGCATGGACCGCCAGAAACTCATCGCCCTGTTCCTCGTCTTCCTGATGATCGGGTCGCCAATCGCCTATGCGCTCGTGTTCTGAGACCGCGGACTCTGTTTCGATTGCGGTCAGGTCGCTCCGGATCCAGACGGTCGTTGACCCGGTCTAGCCGCCGGATGACCGGGATTCGTCGATATCGATAGCGGGCACTTGCCCATCATGCCCCCACCGGCAGCGTTTTGCACGGAGCTATCGTAGATACACTGTCACGGTCATGGTTGGGGAGGGCGAACGATATCGGCCGCTCTTTGAGCACGCGAACGATGCCATCGCGCTCGTCGAGTTCCAAGAGCCCCGACCGATCATCAAGGACGCCAATACCCGGTTCCGCGATCTGTTCGTCCCGGACGGGGAGGACCCGATCGGCCGGGATCTGGACGAAATCGTCTCCCCGAGCGGCCACACCGACGAGGCCCGTGAACTCACCCGTCGAGTCCGGGATGGGGAACTGGTCCGACGGCAATTGACCCGCGAAACCGTCGAGGGCCCGCGGGAGTTCTTCTGGCAGGTGATCCCGGCCGGTGATTCCGATCTGGAGACCGCCGATTCGGCCTTCGCGATCTACACCGACATCACGGAGCGCATCGAACAGGAGCGCGAACTCGAGGAGAGCAAGGAGCGATATCGTCGCCTCCTGGCGACCGCCCCGACGCCGATCTTCATCTATTCGTCCGACGCGGAGGTCATGTACACCAATGAAGCCGCGGTCGAGTTCCTCGGAGCCGAGGAGCCCGAGGATTTGGTGGGGATGGCGGCCTCCGAGCTGATCGCGCCGGAAAGCCAGGAAACCCACGAAAGCCGCAGCCAGCGACTGTTCGAGGACCGTGAGGCCGTCCCCCCGGTGGAGCAGACCGTCGTGGATTTGGAGGGGGAGCGAAAGCACGTGATCGTCGCCTCGGCGCCGGTCACCTACGGAGGCGAACCAGCGGTCCAGTCGATCGCGGCGGACATCACGGAGTTGAAAGCCCGAGAGCAGCAGCTCGAGCGGTACGAGACGCTCGTCGAAGTCTCGGGCGACCCGATGTATATGCTCGACGAGGCGGGGCGGTTCACCTACGTGAACGACGCGTTGTGCGAGATGACCGGCCGGGGCCAGGAAGCGTTGTCGGGCGAACACGTGTCCGTCGTGATGAAGGAAGCGGATGTCGAGAAGGGGGAGGCCCTCATTAGTGACCTGCTGTCGGACGGGGAGGAGCGCGGCACCTTCGAGATGGAACTCGAAACGGCCGAGGGGGAGTTGCTGCCGGTCGAGAACCACCTGTCGTTGCTCTACGATGATGGGGAGTTCGTCGGGACGGCTGGAGTGCTCCGGGACATCAGCGACCGGCTGCAGCGGGAACGACGGCTCCAGCGCGAGCGGGACCGGCTCGAGGAGTTCGCGGGCGTCGTGAGCCACGACCTCCGGAACCCGTTGAACGTGGCGGCCGGGCGGCTCGACCTGGTGGCCCAGGAGTGCGAGAGCGACCATCTCGAGCCGGTCCAAGAGGCGATCGGGCGGATGGAGACGCTGATCGAGGACATGCTCTCGCTGGCCCGCGCCGGCCAAACGGTGGGCGAGACCGAACCGATCGAGCTCGAGGACCTCGTCGAGTCGTGTTGGCGGAACGTCGAAACCGATTCGGCCGAGCTGGTGGCCGACACCGATATGAAGGTCTGGGCTGACCGCACGCGGCTCCAACAGGTCCTCGAGAACCTCTTTCGCAACGCCGTCGAGCACGGCGGCGAGGACGTTCGGATCCGGGTTGGCGATCGTCCCCGCGGCTTCTTCGTCGAGGACGACGGCCCCGGCATCCCGGAGGACGAGCGGGAGCAGGTCCTGGAACCCGGGTATTCGCCGGACGGGTCCGGGACCGGGTTCGGCCTGAGTATCGTGCGTGACATCTCCAACGCCCACGACTGGACGTTCGACATCACGGCGAGCGACGACGGCGGGGCGCGGTTCGAATTCTCGGGCGTCCGAACGAGCTGAACGTGAGGATTGCACGCCCGTCCCGGATCCGCGTCCGCGGGTGACGGGCTGGCCGGCGAGCGAACCGTTTAGTGGGCGCCCGTCCAGGCTCGCCCATGCCGGAGGCGTATGTCATCGGAGCCGGCCAGTCCCCGTTCGGATCCTACCCGGAGGAGACCTACCTGTCGCTGTTCGACACGGCGTTCGACCGGGCGCTGAACGCCGTCGAGGGCTCGTTCGATCCTGACCGCATCGAGGCCGCGTATCTCGGCCATCTGGGGGTCGGCGGTCGGCAAATCGGCCTCTCCGGCCCGGCCGTGACTGAGCACGTCGGGCTCGAGGGGTTGCCGACCACGCGGATCGAGAACGCCTGTGCGGCGAGCGGCTACGCGTTCAGCGAGGCGGTCTCGGCGGTTCGGCAGGGCGAGCTCGACGTCGCGCTGGCCGGGGGCTACGAAGTCATGACCGACACCGGCGCCGATCAGACCCGGTGGTGGCTGGGTGTGAGCGGCGAAACGGCCTGGGAGCGGATGGCGGGTACCACGTTCGCTGGCGTGTACGCCCAGATGGCGAGCGCCTACCTGGCCGAGCACGGGATCTCCCCGGAGGCGCTGGCCCGCGTGGCGGTGAAGAACCACGGCAACGGGGCCGAGAACCCGAACGCCCACCTGGGGTTTTCCTGCACGCTCGAGGACGCGATGAACGCGCCCTCGGTGGCGGACCCGTTGAACCTCTATCACTGCTGTCCGACGACCGACGGGGCGAGCGCCGCCGTGGTGGCCAACGGATCGGTCGTCGAGGCGCTCGACGCCACGCCGGTCCGCGTCGCCGGGTCGGGCACGGCTAGCGGACGGGTCGGGCTGTTCCAGCGCGAGACGTTGACCAGCATTCCCGCGAGTCGGCGGGCGGCCGACCGTGCGTACGCCGATGCGAGCATCGACGCCGACGCGCTCGACTTCGCCGAAGTGCACGATTGTTTCGCGATCGCCGAACTGCTGGCCTACGAGGACCTCGGCTTCTGTGACCCGGGAGAAGCGGCCGAGCTCCTCGAGGCCGGCCATACCGACCCCGGCGGCGAACTCCCGGTGAACACGTCCGGTGGCTTGAAATCGAAGGGCCATCCGATCGGCGCGACCGGCACCGGGCAGATCGTCGAGGCCGTCGAGCAGCTCCGCGGAACGGCCCACGTCCAGGTGGAGGACCCGCGCTACGGACTGACGCACAACGTCGGGGGCAGCGGTGGCGGCGTCGCCGTTCACGTTCTCGAGCGGGAGGCCGGCGCATGAGCGCGGTCGAGCGGGGCATCGAGGCCGCGGCGATCTATCTCCCCACGGCTCGATTGCCGATGGGCGAGCAGCGCGAGGTCTGGGACGCGATCCGGGCCCCCGGCATCGAATACACCACCGTTCGGGCGGCCGACGAGGACGCCCTGACGATGGCTGTCGCCGCGGCCCAGCGCGTCCTGGCCGCCTGGGACGGCGACCGGGAGACGATCGCGTCGGCGTCTCTCGCGACCACGACGCCGCCGGCGGCGGAGGGGACCCTCTCGGGCCGTTTGGGGATGGCACTCGGCCTCGGTGGGGCGGTCGAAACCGCCGACCTCCAGGGCGATCTCTTGGCGGGCGCAGCCGCGCTCGAACGGGCGTTGGCGGCGGCTGGACCGGCGCTGGTGACGGTGGCCGACGCCCCGCCCGGCGACCCGGGAGCGGAAGGCCAGCGTTTCGGCGCCGGAGCGGCCGCGTTTCTCGTCGACGAGGAGCCGTCGGTGTCGCTCCTCGGTCGGGCCCGGGCGGCCACCGAATACCCGGGCGTCAGGTATCGGCCGTCGTCCGAAACCATCGATGAGCTCGGCGTCCGCGCCTACGAGCGGGCCGCCGTCCGCGAGAGCGTGAGTGCCGCAACCGACCGACTGGAGGACGACCTGACGCCGCTGGAGGCCGCCGCGCTCCACCAACCACATGCCGGCGCCCCGCGCCGGCTCGGGGGTGCCATCGGCCTCGATGACGCGGCTGTCGAGGAGGGCCTCGTCGCGGATCGGATCGGGGATGCCGGGGCGGCGGGGGTCCCGATCGGCCTCTGTGCGGCGCTGCACGGCCGGGAGGCGAACGACCGGACCCTCGCGGCGTTCGCCGGCAGCGAGGGCGGCGCGGCCGTCTCGATCTGGGAGGGCGGGCTGACGGTCCGTGGGATCGAGTCGCTCGAGGCGGGGGCGGAGATCGATTACCCCGCCGCGATGCGCCTCCGCGGCCACCTCGGGGAAGCCTCGGTCGCTGGCGGGGGCGCGTACGTCAGCCTCCCGACCTGGCGGCGCACCCTCCCCCAGCGCTACCGGCTCGAAGCTGGGCGGTGTCAGGAATGTGGGTCGGTGGCGTTCCCACCGGACGGGGCGTGTCCCGCGTGTGGACATCGGGGACAGTATGACCCGGTAGCACTGGAACGTGAGGGCACAGTGGCGGCGGTCACGACGATCAGTGAAGGGGCGGCCCCCCCGGAGTTCGCGGCGCTCCAGCGGCGCTCGGGGCCGTTCGCCACCGCCATCGTGGAGTGCGCGGCCGCCGGCGGGGGCTCGGCGCGGCTCCCGGCCATGCTCACCCACGACGACCCGGCCGCCGTCTCGATCGGCGACACCGTTCGGGCCACCTTCCGCCGGCTGTACGAGCAGGAGGGCAACGTGCGCTACGGCCTGAAGTTCGGGCCGGGCGACACCGCGGGGCCGTAACGTTTTATGAGCGCCGGCCGGCTGTAGGTGACAATGGTAGGCCAGGTCGTCGCGGTCGCGAGTGGGAAAGGGGGCGTGGGCAAAACCACCACGGTCGCGAACCTCGGGGTCGTCCTGCGTCGCTCGAACCACTCCGTCGCCTTGGTCGACGCTGATCTGGGGATGGCGAACCTCGGTCCCATGCTTGGGATCAGTGGCGACCCGACACTGCACGACGTCCTGGCCGACACCGCGGACCTGGACCAGGCGCTGGTGACGGAAACGACGGGGTTTGCCGTGCTGCCAGGCAGCGGGACGTTGAACGACTTCTCCGAGGCCGACCCGGCGGGCCTGCGGACGGTCCTCGATTCGCTCGCCCAGGAGTACGAATACGTGCTCGTCGATACGGGGGCCGGGGTGACCCACGAGGGGGTGCTCCCGCTCGGACTCGCCGATCACGTGATCCTGGTGACGTCGCCGGATCCGGCGGCCGTGGAGAACACCAGGAAGACCGCCGAGCTGACCGAGTTGGCGGACGGCGTCATCGCGGGGGTCGTGGTGACGAAAGCGGACGAGACCGTCGACGCCGAGGAGATCGCGGACAGTATCGGCGTCGACCTCCTCGGGGTCATTCCGTTCGATCCGACGGTTCGGCGGAGCACGTCCGCCGGGCAACCCCTCGAGGCCGTGGATCCTGACTCGCCCGCCGCTGAAGCCTATCGGAACATCGCGACGGTCCTCACGACCGAAACGGTGGAACAGTCGGAAGACGCCGTGAGTCAAGCGGCCGACTCCACCGGCCCGGCCGATCAGTCGGTTCAAACTCCGCAACGGGAACCGGAGACCGACTCCGAACCGGCGGACGCTGAAGCTTCAGCCGCCGAACCCGCAGCTGTGTCACCGGATTCAGCCGAGTCCGAGCCCGCCAAGCCTGACCTCCCGGAGTCGACCGAGGAGTCCGGCCAGGAGAGCGATGAAACCGCTGACGCGGCGGAGCCCGAGCGCGACTCCAGTCCTCAGCCCGACACGGCGGGCGAGTCGGCCGCTGCGGAACCCGACCCGGCGCCCGATCCCGACGCGGAGCCGAGCGAAGCTCCCGAGGACGGGGCGGACGACTCAACGCCCGATGAAACGCCGCCCTCGGCGCCCGACTCCTCGAACGGAGCC
>CAZKPC010000015.1:0-10294 GCA_964554565.1 uncultured Halobacteriales archaeon | reverse complement strand
GCCGTCTGCTGGGAGTCCAGCTCCTGGCGCAGATCGTCGATCTGCTCATCGATCCGGGCGACCTCGTCCTCGACGCCCGCGACGCGGTCGTCCATCGCGTCAGAACGGTCCAAGGCCGTCTCGGCATCCGCCGCGACCGAGGTCAGCCGGTCGTCGACTGACTCGAGCCGGTCGAACGCCTCGTCGAGGCGATCGGGTAGGGTCGCCAGCTCGGCATCGAGCTCCTCGATGTCCGATCGGAGGTCCCCCAGGACGTCTCTGGCGCCGCCCTCGTCGGCGATGAACGCCTCGAGGGCGTCCGTGTACGCCTCGATGTCGCTCATACGTTGTTGGAGGTGCCCGATGCGGGCCTCCAGGGTGCCGTCGGTGTCGAGGAGTTCGTCCCGCAGGATCTGGCGGTGTTCCGGATCGACGTCGCCCTCCCGGAGCTCCTTGATCAGCACCCGCACGACGCCGCCGGAGAGCGGGACGGTCGCTTCCTCCTCCTCGTCGATGGCGTCGGCGTCGGCCGCCGCGGTGTCCGCGGCGTCCTCTGCAGCCTCGACCGGTTCAGGGGTTGGTTCCGCGGCCGGTGCTTCGGCTTCTTCCGTCTCGGCTTCCGTGTCCGGCTCGTGGCCCGTCGCGGGTTCGGGCTCCGCCGCCTCGGCCGGTTCGGGCTCCGGCGTGGCCGGTTCAGCGTCCGCCGAGACCTCTTCGACCTCGCCGACTGTCTCTTCGAGCCCGGCCAGCTCGGTCTCGCCGGAGAGGAAGTCCCGGATGACGTCCGAGCGCTCCTCGTCGACGACCGACTCGAGGTCCCGCGAGCCGTCGTCGATGAGGCCGACGTCCGGTTCGGTCCGGAGGGCGTCGAGCTCGTCCTCGGGGTAGTCCCGGATCCCGTAGATCGTCATGTACTCCTCGTCGGGTTCGAGGTCGCGCTCGAAGACGACCGTCCCGTCCTCGACCGACCAGTGCTCGGCCCCGTAGTCCAGGTGGAACCCGATGTCGTCCATCGGGACGCTTTCGGGCACCGCGTCCACGACCTGAACCCGGGCGACGTCAGTGCGGTGCGACGTCAGCTCGAGAACGACCGCCACGGTCTGGAACTGCTCGGTATCGACCGTTTTCCGCACCGTTACATCGTCGCCAGAAACGGTGACGGCGTCGTCGCTCATGGGTGTACATCAGAGGCACGTCCCATATAAGTACGCTTGGCTCGGGATCGGCGGCTCTTGATCCGCCGTTTCAGGGCTACTGACGGCCGCTTACGGCCAGTTCGCTGACCGGCGTGACTTCGTGTCGATCGAGGCTTGGATACTCGATGCCTGCTCACGGCCCCGCGGCTAACAACGGTTGGTCGGCCAGCTCGGCGGACTCGAGGGCCATGAGTTCGGCCGTGGCGGCCGCGTCGAAACGAAGCGGCCGCCGCCACCAGGGTCCGCGGCCGGAATCGGCCGAGAGTTCCGTTACGAGCCGGTTCGGCGTCGTCCCCGCCCCTGGGGCGGATAGCGGGATCGCCCGGTCGAGCAGTCCGGACCCAGTCGGCGCGCCGTGGAGCAGGACCTCGGCATCGAAGGGATCCCGTTTGACGTGGGCGTTGTTGTCGAAAACGGCCCGCTCCGACGGTGGGAGGGTTTCGTACGCCTCGCCGGGCACCGGCTCCCGATCCAGGACGAACCGGCCGATCAGGTAGGCGCCCCAGCCGTCGACGATCCACGGGCGGGTCGGTTCCGCTCCGGTCGGCGTGAGCGTGGCGTAGAAGTAGACCCGATCGCCGGCCTCGAGATCGAGGAGCGGCCGCGCTTTCACGCCGTACGGATCGCCGTAGGTGTACCGCCGGCCCGGGCCGAACTCGGCGAACTCCGGGTCGAAATGGACCGGCGTGTCCCGCAGCTCGGCGGGCACGTCGATCGAGAGCGGCAGCGATCCGTAGGTGGGCACCGGCTCGTCGGTCGGGGCCGTTTCCGGGATGGGCACGAACTCGAAGCGGCCGTCCGGGTAGATCGGCCCCCGGAAGCCGGGCTCGTTGGTGTTGGCGCCGACGTTGATGGCGACCGCTTCGGGGCCGTCGGGGCTACCCATCCGGGGCGATCGCCTCGAGGGTCTCCCAGACGCGATCGGCGTCCGGCCGCCCGGCCGGGACCACCAGTGGTTCGTCGATGAGCGGCCGCTCCGCGAGGGCGTGGAACTGTTCGCGAGCCGTCGTCGGGGTCCCGGCGATTCCCAGGGCGTCCAGCATGTCACCGGTGACGGTCTCGCGTGCGGCGGCCCGATCTCCCGCGACCCACCGGTCCGCGATCGCGTCGGCGGCCTCCGGGAACTCCGTCGCGACGGCCCGGCGGTAGCCTTCGCCCGAGCCGATGTAGTACGCGAGATGGTTAGCGAGATGCTCGCGAGCGCTGGCTTCGTCGTCGGCGACGGCGGTCGGGACGTACGGAGCGACGTCGATCGCGTCCGGATCCCGATCGGCCTCGCGGGCGGTCGTCTCGATGGTCTCGAACGCGGCCTCGAGTCCGGTCAACGGGACGTTATGGGGCAGCCAGCCGTCGAAGGTCCGGCCGGTCGCGCGCCGGTTCGCCGGCCCGAGGGCCGCGTTGAACAGCGGGAGCCCCGCCTCCAGCGGCGGGACGTTCTCGACGGAGAGCAGTTCGCCGTCGTAGGTCACCGGCGCGTCGTCGCCGAGGATCCGCCGGACGATCGCGGCGGTCTCGTGGCTCCGCCGCACCGGCCGCTCGAAGTCCAGGCCGTGAATCCCTGTAATGGCTTGTTCGGTACTCGCGCCGAGCCCCAACCGAACCGGGCCGTCGGCGGCCTGATCGAGCGTCGCGGCCGCCATCGCGAGCGTCGCGGGCGTTCTGGAATAGACGTTGACGATCGCGGTGCCGAGGGCCAGCTGCTCGGTCCGTTCGGCGATTCGGCCCAAGGTCACGAACGCGTCCTCGCCCCAGAGCTCCCCGGCCCAAACGGACCGGTATCCGAGGGCCTCCGCCCGTTCGGCCAGTTCGGTCGGATCGACGGGGCCCTGGGGCAGCCGGAACCCGATGTCCATAGCGCGAGTCACTCCCCGGCGCCCCTTAACCCATCGGCGCGCCGACGTCCCGGTTGTGTGCCGGTGACAAACCCCACGCGCCGGCGGGTATCGACGGCATTTAACCGCTAGGGTTGGTTCTTCCCCGGCATGGGCGACGCGGTGAACCCGTTCGAGAGCCTCCAGGAACAGATCGACGACGCCGCGGCTTTTCTCGATCTGTCCGCCGACGTGATCAACCGACTCAAACGCCCGGAGCGGGTGCTGGAGACGAACCTCGGTGTCGAGCTGGACGACGGCACTATCGAGGTCGTCCGGGCGTACCGGTCGCAGTTCAACGGCGAGCGTGGCCCCTACAAGGGCGGGATCCGGTATCACCCCGGGGTCTCCCTGGACGAAGTCAAGGCGCTCTCGGGCTGGATGGTCTACAAGAGTGCCGTGGTCGATATCCCCTTCGGCGGGGGCAAGGGCGGGATCGCGATCGACCCGCGACAGTACTCCGCGTCGGAGATCGAACGGCTCACCCGGAGCTTCGCGGCCGAGCTACGGCCGCTGATCGGCGGGGACCGCGACATTCCCGCCCCGGACGTGAACACCGGCCAGCGGGAGATGAACTGGATCAAGGACACCTACGAGACCCTGGAGGGCACCACCGAACCCGGGGTAGTCACCGGCAAGGCGATCGACTCGGGCGGCTCGGCCGGCCGGGTCGAGGCCACGGGACGGTCGGTCATGCTCGCCGCGCGCGAGGTGTTCGACTACCTCGATCGGGACCTCTCCGGCGCGACGGTCGCCGTGCAGGGCTACGGCAACGCGGGGTCGGTCGCTGCGAAGTTGATCGAGGGCCTGGGAGCGGACGTCGTGGCCGTGAGCGACTCCTCCGGCGCCGCGTACGATCCGTCGGGCCTCGATGCCCAAGCGATCAAGGAGTACAAGACCGAAACCGGCGCCGTCACGGGCTATGCCGATACCGAGACGCTCACCAACGAGGACCTGCTGACGCTCGACGTCGACCTGCTCGTGCCGGCCGCCCTCGAGAACGCCATCGACGGCGAGCTGGCCGGGGACGTGGCCGCCGACGTCATCGTTGAAGCCGCGAACGGCCCGTTGACGCCCACGGCCGACGACGTGCTGACCGAATCGGCGGTCACCGTCGTTCCGGACGTGCTCGCGAACGCCGGCGGGGTCACGGTGTCCTACTTCGAGTGGGTGCAGAACCGACAGCGGTTCTATTGGACCGAGGAGCGGGTCAACGAGGAGCTCGAGCGGGTGATCACGGACGCCTTCGACGGGCTCATCGAGGCCTACGAGACCCACGGCACGCCGAACCTGCGGACCGCGGCCTACGTGGTCGCCATCCGCCGGGTCGCCGAGGCATACGAACAGGCCGGCGACTGGCCGTAGGGCTTCCGCTGGCTTCGAACGCGGCGTGGCGTAGCTTTAGGGTCGGCGGGCCGGCAGAGGGGCCATGGACTTCAGTTACCCGTGGCGGTTCCACGGTCGCCGCTCGGCGGCGATGGGCACCGGCGGCATGGTGGCGACCAGCCAGCCGCTGGCGGCCCGGGCCGGGCTCCGGGCCCTCGAGGACGGCGGCACGGCGGCGGACGCCGCTGTCACCGCCGCGGCCGTTCTGAACGTCGTGGAGCCGCACATGACCGGCATCGGCGGTGACATGTTCGCGTTGGTCCACCGGGACGGCGAGGTCATCGGGCTGAACGGATCGGGCGGCGCACCGGCCGCGGCCGATCTGGAGACGTACCGGGAGCGAACCGACGCGACCGATGACAGCGGGTCGCCGGCCATGCCAGCGTCCGGCGGGCTCCCGATCACGGTCCCGGGGGCGCTCGACGGCTGGGAGCGGCTGCTGGCCCGGTTCGGGGCGTTCGATCTCGCCGAGGCGCTCCAGCCAGCCATCCGGTATGCCCGGGACGGGTTTCCGGTGACTGAACTGGTGGCCCGCCAGTGGGCGCGAAGCGCTGACCGCCTCCGAGAATACCCGGCTGCCGCGGAGACCTTCCTGCCGGATGGCTCGGCACCCGAACCGGGGGAGCGGTTCGCGAACCCCGCGTTCGCCGAGACCCTCGAGGCGCTGGCGACGGAGGGGTCCGAGCTCTTCTACGGCGGGCGGCTCGGCGAGGCCGTCGTGGCGGCGGCCCAGTCCGCGGGCGGGACGCTGGCCATCTCGGACCTCGAGTCCCATGCAGGCGAGTGGACCGAGCCGATCGCCACGAGCTATAACGGGGTTGAGGTCCTCGAGCATCCGCCGAACGGGCAGGGGACGGTCGCGCTCGAGGCGTTGAACGTCGCCGAGACCTTCGATCTCGATCCCGATCCGACGGATCCGGACCGCCTCCACCGGCTCATCGAGGCGATCAAGCTCGCGTTCGCCGACGGCTACGCCCACATCACGGACCCCGACTTCGAGGACATCCCGCTGGCGACGATGCTCGACGACGCCTACGCCCGGGAACGGGCCGGTGAGATCGGGCCGGCGGCCGCGAGGTATCGATCGAAGGCCGGGAGCGGCCACGATACCGCCTATCTGACCGTGGTTGACGGGGACGGCATGGCCGTCTCGTTCATCAACAGCCTCTATATGAGCTTCGGCAGCGCAGTCGCCGCCGAGGGCTTCGCCCTACAGAACCGCGGGCATTCGTTCAGCCTCGACCCCGACCACGCCAACGCGCTGGCGCCCGGCAAGCGGCCGTTCCATACCATCATCCCCGCGATGCTCCGCGTGGACGGCGAGTTCCGCGCTTCGTGGGGCGTCATGGGCGGCTCGATGCAGCCCCAGGGCCACCTCCAGGTCACGGCCGCGCTCGTCGATTCGGGGCTGAATCCGCAAGCGGCGCTCGACGCCCCCCGGTTCCGGTGGCTCGACGGGCAGCGCGTCGCGCTGGAAACCGGCCGCCTCCCTGCGTCCACCGTCGAGACCTTGCGGGAGCGCGGTCACGAGGTGGTCGCCGAACCCGAGTTCACCGATCGCGGGGGCCACTTCGGCGGCGGACAGTTCATCTACCGGGAGCCGGACGGGCGATTGATCGGGGGCTCGGACCCGCGCCGGGACGGCCTGGCGATCGGCTACTAGCGGGCGTGAGAGGGGCCATCTCGGCCCGATGGCAAGGGTACCGGCTCCACGCGAGGCTGGATCGCTGAGACTGCCTCAACGGGCTCCGCCCGGACGTTCAGGCGGTCCACGGCTTCGACCTGACAGCCCGAACGAGGCACGGTTAACCGATTCAGCCCGATCCGATTGCGGACAGGCCCGCGGTCGATCCCCGCGAGATCGCGGTCACAGCCCCAGTTCCCGGCCGATGATGAGGTGCTGGATCTCGCTGGTCCCCTCGCCGATCTCCATCAGCTTCGCGTCGCGGTAGAAGCGCTGTGGGGCGAAGTCCTCCGTGTAGCCGTAGCCACCGAGGACCTGGACGGCGTCCTCCGCGACTTCCCGGGCAGCCTCGGACGCGTCGAGCTTCGCGAGCGCGCTCTCGCGGGTGACGTCCTCGCCCTGGTCGTACAGCCAAGCCGCGTGGTGGGTCAGCAGGCGAGCCCGCTCGATCTTGCGGTGCATGTCGACCAGCATGTCGCGCACGGCATCGAACTCGGCGATCGGCTGTCCGAACTGCTCCCGTTCGAGGGCGTAGTCGTGAGCCGCCTCGTAGGCGCCCTGTGCGAGCCCGACCGAGAGTGCGGCGATCGAGATCCGGCCGCCGTTCAGCGTGGCTTTCGTCTGTTCCCATCCGTCCCCCGGTGCCCCGAGCAGCCGATCGTCCGGCAGCCGGACGTCGTCGAGCTGGATCTCGCAGGTCGGCGAGGCGTTCAGCCCCATCTTGTCCCAGACGGTCGTGACTTCGAAGCCGTCGTCCTCGGGGTCCACGATGAAGGTCGAGATGCCGTCGTACCCCGCCCCCGGCTCGGTCACGGCCTTGACGATCACCGAGCCCGCTTCCGAGGCGTTCGTGATGAACTGTTTCGTGCCGTTGAGGACCCATTCGTCGCCGTCGCGTTCGGCGCTGGTGTCCATGTCGGAGGCGTCCGAGCCGGAGTCCGGCTCCGTGAGCGCCCACGACCCGATCGTGTCACCCTCGGCTAGGGGCCGGAGCCAGCGTTCGCGCTGCTCGTCCGTCCCGTAGTGTTCGATCGGTTTCGACGCCAGCGACACGTGGGCCGCATACGAGAGGCCGATCGACCCCGAGACCCGACCGAGTTCCTCGGTGACCAGCGCGTAGGTGAGCTGATCGGCGCCGAGGCCGCCCCACTCCTCGGCGACCGGTACGCCCATCATGTCGAGCTCGCCCAACTGCTCGAACACGTCCGCCGGGTACCGGTGTTCGTCCTCGATCTCCTGGGCGATCGGTTCGATCTCGGCCTCGCAGAACTCGCGGACGGTGTCTCTGACCATCTCCTGTTCGGCCGACAGGGCGAAATCCATGCGTCAGCACCACCTCGGGGAGCTGCTTGCAAAGCGTCGAGAGACCGGCCGGCAGCGTGTCGGGGCGCGCATGCCCTCGGGTAGTCCGCGGGAGGGCATAAATGGCGGAGGAACGCTGTCACCGACTCACGCCTGTTCGCAAGCGTGGCTCGCCCCAACGATTTTCCGCCGTGGACCGGTACGCGTTCGGCATGGTCGAGGCTTGGATCCAACTCCGATGCCCGTCCTGTGACCAGGCGTGGCAGTCGTCGCCCACCGAGCTCCCCCCGGCCGATGCCTCGTTCTCCTGCTCCGCCTGTGGCGAAGCCCGAACCACGGCCCAGTTCATGAAGGACCAACGGGATCTGGAGATCCTGAAGGAGTTCGCCTGATCGCCACCGCCCGGTTCTGCTTCACTCACCGGCGCCGGAACCGCTAAACACGTCGCCGCCGTCCTCAGGGTCACATGGCCGTCAGGCGGTTCTTTCGGGGGACGGTCGACTGGGACCGGCTCGAACGGCTCGCCAGGGAGCTGGCCCGCCGCTACGACGAGCCCCAGGTCCGGGTGGAGTTCCTGGAGGCCGACAACTGGCTGTCCACCCCGTTCGCGCTGAACGACCGGTTCTTCGTGAAGGTCGTCACCCGACAGAACTCGCTGGTCCACGCGCTGCTCACCGGCGCCCGGAACTTGGGGGCGTTCTCCTCGGGCGCCGAGGGGTTCTTCGAGCGCTTCTCGACGCCGCTGGCGATGGCGGAGCACGAGGTCGAGGCCACGCGGCGGATGCGCGAACTCGGAATCAGCGCGCCCGCGCCCGTCGAAGCCTTCGAGATCGACGGCATGGGCGTCGTCGTCCTGGAGTACCTCCCGGACTTTCGGCCGCTGGCAGCCCTCGATCCCGAAGCCGTTCAGGCGCACGCGCCCTCGCTGTTCGGGGCTCTTGCGACCATGCACGACAACGGGCTGGTGCACGGCGACCTCCGTGATGAGAACGTGCTGGAGCACGACGGCGAGCTCTACTTCATCGACGCGACCAACGTCCGTGACGACGGGATCGACCGGGCGCAGCCGTACGACGTCGCCTGCGGGCTCGCCGTGCTGGCGCCCCGGATCGGCGCTTCGGAAGCCGTCGCCGCGGGGCTCGATCACTACACCGCCAGCGAACTCCTCGCGGCGAGGGAGTTCCTCGATTTCGTCAACCTCCGTCCGGACCATACCTTCGATGCGGCGAGCGTGAAAGGGGAGATCGAGAAAGTCGCGGCCGACCTGAGCTGATCGATCGTGCGGATCACCCGCCATCTTGCGACAGCGCTTACCGGACCGAACAACTATTCGCACCAATGAAACGCCGGGACTATCTGGCGGCCTCAACCGCGCTCGTCGGCGGGCTGTCCGGGTGTCTCGGAGCCCAAGTAACGGCGGACCGGTCGACGCCGACCCGTGAGCAGTTCACGGCCGAGCCGGTCGCCCGTAGCGGCGTCCCGCAGAACGTCTGCGAGGAGGACGTCCGCGATATCGACATCATCGAGATCGTCGATCCGGCGTTCGGTCGTGATTGGGACGGCCTCGAGGTCGGCGGCCAGTACGGCGAGCTCACGGACGATTCGGTGGTCGTCGGCGTCGAGCGCGACGGTGCAGCCCGGGCCTATCCGCTCGACATCCTGTGGTTCCACGAGATCGTCAACGACGACTTCGGCGGGCCGCTCATCGCCAGCTACTGTCCGCTCTGCAAGAGCGGCATCGTGGCGGACAGACGCGTGGAGGGAGAGCCTACGATCTTCCGGGTCTCCGGGCTGCTCTGGCGCCCGGAGGGGATCCGGGCGGAAGCTGCGAAGCAGGCGGATCGCGTGTTCGGGGCTGACATGACCAGCGGCGAGACCGAGGTGCTCAACGCCGGGAACCTGGTCATGGTCGATGACGCGACCGGGAGCTATTGGAGCCAGATCCTCGCCCAAGCGATCTGTGGGGCGCGACGGGGCCGCGAACTCACGATCGTCCCGTCGACGGTCGCCCGGTGGGGCGAGTGGCAGCGGCAGCATCCGGACACCGATGTCCTGCTGCCGCCCCCGGCCTCGGACACCGCCTGAGCCCGACGACGGGGACTGACGGTCGAGTTTTTAGCCCTGCCGCCCGTATTTGACGGTATGAGCCAACAGGCCTCACAGGCGGCGACCAAACACTACATCGGCGGCCAGTGGGTCGACGGCGCCGGGACCGAGACGTTCGACAGCGTGAACCCGGCCACGGGCGAGCCGCTCGGCACGTTCCCCCGCGGGACGCCTGACGACGTCGACGCGGCCCTCTCGGCCGCCGCCGACGCTTTCGAGGAATGGCGGTCGCTCTCCTATATCGACCGCGCGGAACACCTCTGGGACATCTACCACGAACTCCGCGAGCGGACCGACGAGCTCGGCGAGATCGTCACCAAGGAGTGCGGCAAGGAGATCTCGGAGGGGCGGGCGGACGTGGTCGAGGCGTACCACATGGTCGAATGGGCGGCCGGCAACGCCCGCCATCCACACGGCGACGTCGTCCCGTCGGAGATCGCCTCGAAGGACGCCTACATGCGCCGGAAGCCCCGCGGGGTCGTGGGCTGTATCACGCCGTGGAACTTTCCGGTCGCGATCCCGTTCTGGCACATGGCCGTGACGCTCGTGGAGGGGAACACCGTGGTCTGGAAGCCGGCCGAACAGACGCCCTGGTGCGGCCAGATCATCGCCGAGATGTTCGAGGACGCCGGCGTGCCCGATGGCGTGTTCAACATGGTCCAGGGCTTCGGCGATGCGGGCAACGCCATCGTCGAGGACGACCGGGTCGCCACGGTGCTGTTCACCGGCTCGGCCGAGGTCGGCCACCAGATCTCGAGCAAGGTGGGCGG
>CAZKPC010000014.1:0-39009 GCA_964554565.1 uncultured Halobacteriales archaeon | reverse complement strand
GACCAGAACGGCTGTCAGCACGACCAGACCGGCGGAAGCGGCGTATTCACCAACGTAACCGATCGTCGCCGCGGCCGGGAGCGCGATGAGCGGGCCGGCCGTCGATCCGAGATCGCCGAAGACGTTGTAGACGCCGCCGAGTTTGCCCACGTCATCCTGCGGACTGATATCGCCGAGCAGCGCCAACAACGGCGGATTCGTCCCGCCGACGCCCACTCCGATAAGCGCAACGCCGACGAGCGCACCGACGAGTGTCGGATGGAGCGTCAGGACCAGGAACCCGACCGCCAGGAGGGCGAGGGCCGGCACCGTCACCAGGGCCCGGTTCTCCAGGCGATCCGAGTACCGGCCGACGAAGACCGTGGTGACGCTCGCGAAGACGACGCTGACAGCCATCACGAACCCGCTCACGCCCGTTTCGGAGAAGGATCCGATCCGGATGCCGTGTCGGCCAGCGTACAACACGATCGTCGAGAGGAGGACGCCGGCGTAGAGGAACCGGACGACGAAGTTGACGATGCCGACGGTGAGCACGCGACGATCGTTCCCCACGAGCGCGGGGACCTCCCGAATGCGAAGCCGTCCCCCGACTTCCGGGCTGACGTCCGGAATGAGCCAGAACGCCACGACCGCCGAGAACAGCCCCGCGGCCCCGGCGACGAGGAACGCCACGGCGTAGCTGAAGGCGTCGGCGAACAGTCCGCCGACGATAAGCCCGGAGGGGAACCCGAGGCTCTGGCCGCCCCGCATGTAGCCGGTCCAGCGGCCGCGGTTGTCGGGCGTCGTCACGTGGGTCAGGGTGCTGAACGCACCGACGAACACGAAGGCCGATCCGAGCCCCCACATGATCCGGGACGCCAGGAACAACTGGGCCGCGGTGGCGGGCAGCTGATCGGCATACAGCGCCACGGTATAGCCGAACGGAGCCAAGCCCTGCACCGTGAAACCGAGAATCATCGGGCGCCGGTTCCCGATGGAGTCGATGACGGCCCCCGCGGGCGTGCTCATCACGAGCCGGGCGAAGCGATTGATCGAGAGGATGAGGCCGACCAGGAACGGTGAGATGCCGAGGAGGACGCCGAGCTGGGGCAGCGTGGGGAACGCGACGCCGCCGGCGACGCCGCCGAAGAACACTCCGGCGATGAGCCCGGCGACCACCCGACCCACCGACGGCTCCGCGTCCCGAGTCCCCATGAGTGGAGGCGCCGTCGGCCCGGTCATAGGGATGTCGTTTGCCCGGCGCGGCCGTCCCGGGCCGTTAGCGCACGGCCGACCTCACGCCGACTCCTCGATGACCAGCGCCCGGATGTCGTTGACGTTCGTGCCCGTCGGCCCGGTGACGACCAGTGCGTCCCGATCCGCGAGATACGGATAGGCGTTGTTCGCGTCGAGCGCGTCACGAGCTGCTTCCGGGTTATCGATCGTAGCCCCGTCGATGAGGGCACCGGCTGCGTCAGTCGCACCGTCTCGGCCGTCGGTGTCGACCGTGGCGAGGGCCATCCCGTCACCGTCGAACTCGAGGGCCGCGGAGAGCGCGAACTCCTGATTCGGTCCCCCGCTGCCCTCCCCGGTGACGGTCACTGTACACTCTCCGCCGGCCAGCAGCACGGCCGGCGGCTCGACGGGATGCCCGCTCGCGGCGACCTCCTCGCCGATCGCGGCCATCGACCGCGCCGCCTCTCGCGCCTCGCCCCGGATCCTGGAGGAAAGCAGACAGGGCTGGTAGCCACGGTCGAGCGCGGTCGCCCGTGCAGCCGAGAGGGCGGTGAAGCCGTTCGCGAGGACGTGGTTCGATACCCGGTCGAATACGGGGTCATCCGGCCCCGCGGTCTCGTCGATATCGCCGCGCGCCCCCTGCTCCAGACGATCCCGGACGGCGACGGGCCCCTCGATCGCATACCGGTCGAGCACGCCGAGGGCGTCCGCATACGTCGAGGCGTCCGGCGCCGTCGGACCGCTGGCGATGACGTCCAGGTCGTCGCCCACCACGTCGCTGAACAGCAGTGAGACTACCTGCGCCGGCGCCGCCTTCCCGGCGAGGCCCCCGCCCTTGATCGCCGAGAGGTGCTTCCGGACCGCGTTGATCTCGTGGATACTGGCGCCACTCGCCAGGAGCGCATCGGTGACCGTTTGGAGGTCCTCGAGGGTCACGCCAGGGGCCGGCGCGGCCATGAGAGCGCTGCCCCCGCCAGTGATCACCGCCAGGACCAGCGTTGACGGGCCGGCGGCCTCGGCCGTGGCTAACAGCTCGCGGGTCCCGCCGACCGATCGGTCCGACGGGACCGGGTGATCGCCGACATGGACGGTTACCCGCTCGGTGTCGACTGGGTCCGGACAAACCACCGCCCCCGATTCGATACGCTCACCGAGGACGGTTTCGAGGGCCGCGGCGACGGTCCCGGCGGCTTTCCCGCCGCCGAGCACGACCACGCGATCGATCCCGGCGAGGTCGTATTCCGTTTCGGCCACGACCAGGCGGTCTTCCTCGAGCCCGATCGCCTGCTCGACGACGTTGCGGGGGTGCGCCGCCTCGATCCCCGCCTCGATACAGGCGAGGGCCGTTTCCTTGGCCGGCGTATCCCCCAACTGCTCCGCGTCCCGGATCACGACTCGGTCCAGCGCCGGCGAGGATATAGTTGGTCCGCCCGGCAGCCCCCGCGGGTCATCGGCGGCGTGTCCCGAGCGCGATGCCGCTTCCGACCGGTAGGACGACCGACTCGAACGCCGGATCGGATCGCAGGTGTTCCATGTACTCCACGACCCCCCGGGTCTCACGGTCGGTCGGTTTCTCCCCCCGGAGCCCGGCGAGCACGTCATCGAACTCCAGCGGCCCGCGCATCATGTTGTCCGCGATCACCGCCCCGCCGGGTGCGATCTCCTCGCGCACGGCTTCGAACCCGTCGATGTAGCGGTGTTTCTGGTGGTCGATCAGCACGATATCGAAGGGGCCATCGGCGGATTCTACGATCTCGACTGCGTCCCCCTCCTCGTACTGAAACGTGGGCGGGTATCGGTCGTCCCCGAGGTACTCTCGGGCGAGCTCGAGCTCATCGGCGTCGATCTCGGTGAGGACGACACGGCCATCCGCATCCATCCCGCGAGCGAACCAGGAGGCCGAGTAGCCGAACCCGGAGCCGAACTCGAACACCCGGCGGGCGCCCGTCAGCTGGGCCAGCGAGGCGAGCAGGCCACCGACCGTCGGCCCGATGATCGGGAACGAGTGCTCCTCGGCGTAGTCCTGCATCGCCGTTTGGGTCTCGTCCGGATCGGGTCCGGCCAGAGCCAGGAACTCCCGGGTCAGTTCGGGGAGGTACGCCGTCATACCGGTGCCCAACCGCCGCCCACGGCTTAAGATTCGACCTTCAGCGGGAGCAAACCATGTCACCCTGGGGGTGTAAACCAGTCCATGGAGATCGATCCGGCCCGGCTCCGCGCTGACATCGAGGCCAACGGCGCCTTCGGGGGGCTGGAGGGGGTTGACGGGCAGGGACGGACGGTTCTCTGTGGGTCGCCGGCGAATCGAGCGGCCCGGGACCGGCTCCGCGAGCGGATGGAGGCCGCTGGCCTCTCGGTGCGGATCGATGCCGTCGGCAACATGGTTGGCCGGTGGATGCCGACGAGCGCGGACCCGGCGGCCGACGCCGTGGCCACCGGCAGCCATCTCGATTCCGTCCTCGCCGGCGGCCTGTTCGACGGACCGTTGGGCGTCTATGGGGCGCTCGAAGCCGTTCGAGCGCTCCAGGAGGCGGAGGTTGAGCCCGAACGCCCGATCGAGGTCGTCTGCTTCACCGAGGAGGAGGGCGGCCGGTTCGCGTCGGGCCTGCTCGGCTCCTCAGTCGCGGCCGGCCATCGATCGGTGGAGGCGGCGCTCGACCTCACTGACGAGAACGGTCGATCGCTGGACACCGCCCTCGACGACATCGGTTTCCGGGGCGAGGGCCGCGTGGATGCGAGCGGGTGGGATGGATGGGTCGAACTCCACATCGAGCAGGCAACACGGCTCGAGGACGCCGGCGTGCCGGTCGGGATCGTGACCGACATCGCGGGGATCACCCACAGCCGCGTTCGGATCCGAGGTGAGGCTGATCACGCCGGCGCGACGCCGATGGGGGATCGAACTGACGCTCTGCCAGCGGCCGCGGAACTCGTTCTCGACATCGAAGCGGCGGCCCGGGACACGGTCAGGGAGACGAGCGAAACGGCCGTCGGGACGGTCGGCCGGGTCGAGGTCGAGCCCAACGCCACGAACGTCGTCCCCGGGTTCGTCGAGCTCGGATTGGACGTTCGTGACGTGAACCGGGCCGGCATCGAGGCGGTGTTGGCGGCGGCCAGCCGGACCCTCGAGCGCCTTGAGTCCGAACGCGGCGTCGATACTAGCTTAAATCGGACGTTGGATCTGGCGTCCCGGCGGATGAGTCCGATCGTTCGGGGGGCAGCCGAATCCGCGGCCGAGAACGCCGGAATCGAGACTCTGTACCTGCATTCTGGCGCCGCACACGATTCGATGCACGTCGCCTCCGTGACTGATGCCGGCATGTTGTTCGCGCCCTCCCGGGACGGCATCTCGCACAGCCCGCAGGAATGGACGGACTGGACCGATTGTGCCGCCGCGACCGAGGTACTGGCGGGCACGCTGGCTGAGTTGTCCGGCGCTGCTTGAGGAGCAAGCCGCTACGGGCCGAGCCATCCTTCGCGGTCTACCCGCTTGAGACCAGCTGATAGCAGAGCCCCTGACGGCTCGAGACTGCCGTAACGGCGAGGGGGCGGTGGTGCGTTCGGGAGCCAGTTCCGAGACTGCTGGGGCCCGACCGGCACCAGTGGCGGGATTTGTCACTGGGCCCCTGCTCGATCCTCGGAATTAGAAAGCACAGGTAGCCAACCGGGTCCGGTCCGTGGCCGAACTCGACGCGAGACATCGTCGCTGTCGGAAGGCTTATCCTCGTAAATTCGGAACCCCAAGGTTATCCATGAGCGCAGAGGAAGCGCCGGCGTCGGAGCGTCCCACGACAGAGGTGACCCTGACGGTCAACGGCGAGACCGTAAGCGCGGTCGTCGAACCCCGTCATAAGCTGTCGGACGTCCTGCGGGACCGCCTCGACCTCCGGAGCGTGAAGGTGGGCTGCGAGCACGGTGTCTGCGGGGCTTGCACGGTTGCGATGGACGGCGCGATCGTCAAAGCTTGTCTCGTCTACGCGGTCCAGGCCGACGGGTCGGAGATCGAAACGGCCGAGGGCCTGGTCGGACCGGACGGATCACTGCATCCCGTTCAACAGGCCTTCCACGAGGAGCACGCGCTGCAATGTGGGTTCTGCACGAGCGGCTTCGTGATGGCCACCCGGGCGCTGCTCGAGGAGGATTCCGATCCCGATCGGGAGGCCATCCAACAGGGACTGGCGGATAACCTCTGTCGCTGCACCGGGTATCAGAACATCTACCGGGCGGTCGAGCGGGCGGCCGCGGAGTGGGAGGCGGACTGATGTCCAGGGCCCAGCCGGAAGCCGACAGCCACGCCGCAGCCGCCGACGATAGCGAGAGCTTCGTTGGCCGGTCGATCCGCCGGGTCGAGGACCACCGGATCCTGACGGGGCGGGCCGAGTACGTCCACGACCATACGCCGGAGGGCGCGCTGCACATGGCGCTGGTCCGCAGCCAGTACGCCCACGCCCGCATCGAGGGGATCGATACCAGCGCCGCGGAGGCCCATCCGGACTGCGAACTGGTCCTGACGGGCGAGGACGTCGCCGCCGAATACAACCCGATGCCGTGCGGGATCGAGGGTTTCGAGGAGTGGTCGCTGGCGAAGGATGTCGCCCGGTTCGCGGGGGAGCCCGTCGCCGCGGTCGTCGCATCGGACCGGTACGTGGCCGAGGACGTCGCCGAGCTCGTGGAGGTCAACTACGATCCGCTGGAGCCCGTGGTGGACCCGATGACAGCTCGGGAGGACGAGGTCCTGGTCAACGAAGGCGTCGGCACGAACGTCCCGGACGCGGAGACGCTGGAGTTCGGCGACGTCGACGACGCGTTCGAGAGCGCCGACCACGTCGTCGAAGGGGAGTACCGGTGGGGCCGGATCTCGGGCGTCCCGCTGGAGACCGCGGGGGCCGTGGCCACCTACGACCCCGGCGCCGACACTTTCGAGATCTGTACGAACCTCCAGCTCCACACGCTGGTCGACGAGACCGTCTACGAGACCCTCGGCTACGAACCGTCGGCGGTGAACCTGGTGGTCCCACCTGACGTGGGTGGGAGCTTCGGGACGAAGATCGGCGTCCACCGATACTGTTCGCTGACGGCCATGGCGGCCCAACAGCTCCAACGACCGGTCAAGTTCGTGGAGGACCGGATCGAGTACCTCCAAGGCGGCGACGCCCACTCCTCCGACCGGCGATACGAGGTCCGGCTCGCGATCACCGAAGACGGCGACGTCGCGGCGATGGACGTCTGGTTCGTCGACGACTTCGGCGCCTTCCCTCGATACCCCGTGAACCAGGTGCTCAAGCCCCTCGCTGTCCTCACGAACGCCTACGACATCGAAACGGTCCGGTTCGAGTACGAACTCGTCGTGACGAACAAGACGGCTCAGACCGCCTACCGCGGCTTCGGCGTCGATCCACACCTCTTCGCGCTGGAGATGGCGTTCGACGAGGCCGCCCGCGAACTCGAACTCGATCCGACAGCGCTCCGGCGGCGGAACCTGATCACGGCCGACCAGATGCCGTACGTGCTGCCGTCGAAGAACATCTACGATTCCGGCGATTACCCGGCTGCTCTCGACCGGATCGAACAGCTGGTCGACGAGAACGAGCGGACCGAGGGAGGGCTCCTCGATCCGGAGGTCGTCGAACGGAAACGCGAGGAAGGCAAGTACCGCGGGGTGCAGCCGTCCGTTCTCATCGAACCGGGCGTCAGCGGCTCGGACTGGACCAACCGACAGCGCTCCGATCGGGAGGCTTTACCCGAGCGGCCACGGGGCGACGTCGACGAGCTGCCGGAGTACCTCCGCGGGACGCTTCTGGAGGACGGCCGCATCAAGGCCGAGCTCGCCACGGACTCCTCCGGGCAGGGCCATCAGACCATCGCCGCCCAACTCCTGGCTGACGAGCTCGGCGTCCTCCCGAGTGACGTCGAGGTCGGCTATCGTGGCAGCGCCGAGGCGCCCACGGAATACGGCAGCGCGGCGTCGCGGCTCGCAGTCATGCTCTCGGGGGCCGCCGTGGAACTCGGCCGGCAGTTCCGGTCTGCCTGTGAAGCTGTCGCGGCAGACCACTGGGGTGTCGATACCGGCGCGGTGAGTTACCGTGACGGCGGGGTCGACGGACCGGAGGGCGATCGCCTCACGCTGCCTGACTTGGAGGCGATCGCTGCGGAGACCGGCGACGACCGGCTGACAGAGATCGAGGGCGTGTACGAACACCCCGCGGTCCAGTTCGAGGAGTTCGACGAGGCGCTCCGCCGGAAGCTCCCGGTCTATCCCACGGCTGCGTTCGCGGCCAACGCGCCCATCGTCGAAGTCGACGTCCGGACCGGCGAGGTCGAGATCCTCAAGTTCTACACGCTCCGCGACTGCGGAACGCTGCTCAATCCGATGATCGTCGACGGCCAGACGGCCGGCGGGTTGGCCCAGGGGATCGGCGCGGCGCTCCTGGAGGAGTTCGCGTACAGCGAGACCGGCCAACCGCTATCGACCACCCTCTTCGACTACCGGCTGCCGTCGATCGAGACGATCCCGGAGATCGAGATCGAACACTCAGAGACGGCCTCGCCGTTCACCGCGAGCGGCGCGAAGGGTACTGGCGAAGGAGGCATGATCGATGGTCCGGCGAGCGTGGCCAGTGCTATCAACGACGCGCTGGAACCGCTCGGCGTCGTGGCTGACCAGCTGCCCTTAACGCCTGATCGCGTCCGCGACCGGGTCCGGGCTGCCGAGGAGGGTCCGGAGTGAAGCCCGCCCCGTTCGCGTACCATCAGCCGGCCACGGTGGACGAGGCTCTCGCCGCCTTGACCGACCACGAGGACGCCGAGCTCATGGCGGGCAACCAATCGCTCGGGATCGTGATGGGAAACCGCCTGGCGACACCGGATCACCTCATCGATCTCAACGGCATCGACGAACTCTCCTACATCGATGTCACCGATGACGAGGTCGAGCTCGGCGCGCTGGTCCGGCACCGCGAGATCGAGCAGTCACAGGCACTCCGAGAGGCGTTCCCGGTCCTGCCGGAGGCGGCTGAACAGATCGCCGGGCCGGCCGTGCGGAACCGGGGCACCCTCGGGGGGAGCCTCGGCGAAGCCGACCCGGCGGGCAACTATCCGACGGTCGCGGTCACCTTCGACGCCACGCTCCATCTCGTCTCGGCCGACGGGCGCCGAACGGTCGACGCCGAGGAGTTCTTCCAGGGCTACCTGTACACCGTCATCGAACCCGACGAGCTGATCGAGGGGGTGTCGATCGATCGCGACCCCTATCCGCCCGAGCGGACCGGGATGGCCTTCACGGAGCTGAAACCGGCCGCGCAAACTTGGCCCACGGTTAGCGCGGCCGCGGCGGTCCGCGTCGCCGACCCCATGTCGGCGGAGCCGGTCATCGAGGCCGCCCGGCTCGGCCTGGCCAACGTCGCAGACGTCCCGATTCGGCTTCCCGAGGCGGAAGCGGCCGTCACGGACGATCCCCTAACCGATGCGGCACTGGACGCGATCGGCTCGGCGGTCGACGCCGCGGCGGATCCCGATGACGAGCTGCACGCCGATCCGGAGTTCAAGGCGGAAGCCGCGGCCGAATACGCCCGCCGAGCCGTGGAACTGGCGTACGAACGGGCGGCCGGCGACTGAGCCCCTGACAGGACTCGATCGGGTCGCCGCGGCCCTCGGACGCCGAAGGCTTAAGCCGGCCGGTAGCCCCGGTTGGGTCATGCTCGACGGCTACGAGATGCACGACCTCACACAGCCCTGGTCCTGGGAGACGCCGGCCTGGCCGACCTACGATAACCCGAAGGTCTGGTACGAGAAGAGCCTGGACACGGAGAAGGTGAACGGTCAGAAGATCACCTTCATGAACCACACCGGGACCCACCTCGACGGCGAGCGGCACTTCATCCAACACGGCCGAGACATCGAGCAGATGCCCCTCGACGAGCTGGTCGGGGACGCCGCTATCGCTGACATCTCTGATCAAGTGGGCGACTACGACGTGTACACGAGCGACATGATCGAGGAGGCCGTCGACGTCCGGAAGGGCGACATCCTGTTCATCCATACCGGCTATCAGCGCTACGGCTGGCATCGGGAGGAAGCGAACCCGGACAAGTTCTTCGTCAAGCATCCCGGTCCGAACATGGAGTTCGCGGAGTGGTGCCGGGAGATGGAGCTGAACTACCTGCTGCTGGACTGTGGCAGCGCGGATCACCCCATGAACACCGTCGTCCGGGATATCCGGCCCGCCCTCGCCGAAGAGGCGGCTGACCATCTGGGGGTCGAGGATCTCGACGAGATCTTCCCGCCGTCGGGCTATCAGCTCATGCACAACGAGCTGTTCCCACACGGGATCGTCCACGTCGAGAACGCCCAGGTGCCCGAGGAACTGCTGAACGAGCGGGTGCAGATCGGGACCTTCCCGTGGCGCTTCCGCGGCGGCGAGTCATCGGTCTGTCGGTGCGTCGCTTTCACCGAGGCGTAGTCAACCAGCGCGGCGCGGAACCCGTTACCGGTGGAAATCGATCGGTTCTGATTCGACCATCGGGCGAATCACGTTTCCGCTCAGGCTCGTCCGGGCGATCTCCAGCCCTCTTCGAGGACGGGGCGACGAACGGCGGGCCCTCGAATGGCGTTGTGCGAGGCCATCGAATCGCTGACGACGTCCAAAGGATCTGATCACGGTCAGGCCGAACGCCTTTTCCGCCGCTTGTCGAATGACTCTGCATGCCAACGATGCGTGCCGTGCGCCTGACTGACTGGGACGGCGATCTCGGTGTCGAGGACGTGCCGGTGCCCGAGCCTGGTCCGGACGAGGTGCGGGTCTCGGTCGGCGCCTGTGGCGTGACCAGAACCATCGAGAACGCCATTCAGGGCGGGCTCGACGACGATCCATCGCTCCTCCCGCGGATTCCGGGCCACGAGTTCGCTGGGGTCGTGGAGGCCGTCGGCGATCGCGTGACTACGGTCGATCCCGGGGACCGGATCCTCGCGTACTTCTATCTCACCTGTGGCCAGTGTGATGCCTGTCGGCGGGGCCAGGACAACCAGTGCACGGCGTTCGGTGGCTGGTATGGCGTCCAGGCCGATGGCGCCTACGCTGAGCAGGCCGTGCTTCCGGCAAGCAACGCCCTTCCGCTGCCCGACGGCTGTTCCTTCGCCGAAGGTGCGGTGGCCAGCGACGGGGTGGCTACCCCGGTCCACGTCTGTGATCGGGCGGGCGTCAACGATGACGACACCGTCCTCGTGATCGGCGGCGCCGGCCGGATCGGCTATCACTTGTCGCAGGTGGCGGGCCTTCGCGGGGCCCAGGTCCTCGCCGCCGATGTCACCGACGAGCGGCTCGAGCACGTGGGTTCGCTGGGCTCAAACGTAACGGCAGTCGACGCCCGGCGGGCGGACTTCACCGCCGCCCTCGCGGACGCGACCCAGCACGGAACCGGCCCGACGGTCGTCGTGGATACCGTCGGCGATCTAGAGACGCTCCGGGCTGCGTGGGACGCCCTCGCCATGGGCGGCCGGATCGTCTCGCTGACCACCCATCACGAGCGGCAGTTCGACCCGCCGATGTGGGAGTACGTAGCCAAGGAAGCGGCCTTCCTCGGTTCGAGATACGCCACGAAGGACGAGGTGGTGCGGGCGGCCCGGCTCGTGGCCGATGGCCGGGTGCGGGCGGATATCGGCGAACGCCTCGGTCTCGAGGACGTGGCTGACTATCACGCCCGCCTCAGGGCCGGGGAGACCGCCGGGATGGCGGTCCTCGAGCCCTAACCGAAGGTGGCCGGCGAGCTACGGGTTCGGGAGCCCGTCGGCGAGTCCCTCGGCCCACTGGAGCAGCCACTCGTCCCACCCATGGCGTGTGGCACACTGGAGGCCGACCGGGAGCCAGTCTACGGTTCCGGCGGGGAGCGAGACCGTCGGGAGCCCGCTGTGTGTCCACGGGAGGTTCATGATCGGGTCGCCGGTCGAATCGATGCCCGCCGGTGCCGGTCCCGGAGCGCTCGGCGAGACGATGACGTCGAGTTCGTGGGCGGACATCACGGCCTCGACCGCGTCCCGGAGCTGTCCCCGACCAGCCCGGGCAGCTGCCAGTTCGCCTGCCTCGACCGCTTGCCCTTCCTCTATGAGCTCCTGGAGCTCGGGCCCATACCGGTCTCCGTACGTGGGATACCACTCGTCGTGAGCGATCGCGGTCTCGGCGGCGACCAGGCGGTTGTGGCGCTCGTTGACCTCGCCGATGTCCTCGAAGACTTCGACGCGTCTGACGTCGTAGCCCGCGCCCTCGAGGGCTGACAGCTGCGCTTCGAAGGCGTCGACGGCTTGCTCGTCCGCTTGGTCCAGGTACGGGCCATCGACCGCTCCGATCCGGGGCGTCCCGAGGTTCGGGAGTGGGCCCCAGTCAGGGTAGAGGACGTTCGCGGCTAACCGGGCGCTCGGGACGTCCTGGGTGAAGAAGCCGACGTGATCGACTGATGGCGAGACCGGGATCACGCCGTCCATCGGGAGCCGGCCGTAGCTGGGCTTGACGCCCACGACCCCACAGAACGCCGCGGGCCGGGTGATGGATCCGATCGTTTGCGTCCCGAGCGCGAGCGGGGTGAGCCCCGCAGCGACGGCGGCCGCTGAACCGCTGCTCGACCCGCCCGGCGTGTGCTCAGTGTCATGCGGATTCCGCGTCGGGCCGGGGTCGAAGAACGCGAATTCCGTGGTGACGGTCTTGCCCAGCACGAGCGCCCCGGCGTCCAGCAAGGCGTCCACGACCGATGCTTGGGGCCCCTTGAGTTCAGACGGCGGAATCGAGGACCCGGCCTGCGTCTGGAGCCCGTCCACGTCGAAGATGTCCTTGACGCCGACCGGGATGCCGAACAGTGCCGGGAGCCAGTCAGCCTGCCCGTGCCGGCTTTCCAGCTGTTTCCGGGCGGTTTCGAGGCGCTCCCACCGGTCGGGCTCCGGTACGAACGCCTCGATGTCCGGCTCGGCCGCCTCGAACCGCTCTCGCGTGGCGGCGAGCTGCGAGTCGACCGACCGTTGTCCGGACCGCAGGCTGGCGGCCATGGCCGCCAGTGAGGCTGGTTCAATCATCGGTGAATGCCCCCGGCGATCGATCCCCGGCAAGCCGGCGTGGTCGGTCTCATAGGTATTCTTCGCAGAACGCCTCGGCGGCGTCGATGAAGCAGTTCCGGGGCGCCCGGACCAGCCCGGCCCCGACTTGGCCGACCCCGGGTTCGCGATGGGCGATCCCCGTGTTGATGAACGGCTGGGTCCCGGTGTCGATGACCTGCAGCAGGTCGATCCCGGTCGGCGTTCCGCGGAACTCGAGCGCCGGGATCGTGTAGTTGGGGTTCTCGCCCAGCGTGATCTCGTACATCTCGAGGGTTCGGGCTTGCGCGTCGGCGGGCGTGCCGCCGACGAAATCAGTGATCGCCGGGGCGGCGGCCATCGCGAAGCCGCCGAGGCCGGTGGTCTCGGTGATCGTACTGTCCCCGATATCCGGGCTGGCGTCTTCCTCGGAGAACTCGGGGAAGTACAGGCCGTCGACCTTGGGGGCTGGCGCGGTGAACCAGCGGTCCTCGAGCCCGCTGATCCGGATCCCGAACTCCGTCCCGTTCCGTGTCAGGGCGGTAACCATCGAGGACCACGGCACCCCCGACGCCGCGTCCACGGCGGCCTTACCCGCGGCCATCGAGAGGTTGAGGTAGAAGATGTCGTTATCGGCGATGAATTCCGCCACCTCGGCCTTGCGGTCCGCGGGTTGGTCGCTGCTAACGAACCCCGGGAGAAGCTGACGTAGCAGGAGCGAGGTCCCGGCGACGTTCCGGTTGTGGAGCTCGTCGCCCATCTGGACCGCGCGAGCCGTGATCGCCTTGAGATTGATCCCCCCGACTTCGTGGAGGGCGGATCGAAGCACCGGCGCGAGATCGGACTCCATCCAATGTAGTCCGTCGATGACCTCCTCGCCGTAGGCGCCGAACCGCAGCACCTCGCCCCGGCTCTCATTCAGGTTGGAGTAGGCGACGTTCCCGTGGACCTCGTTCTCGACCACCGCCACCGGCATCGACGGCGAGATGATGCCAGCCATCGGGCCGATCGAATGGTGGTCGTGACAGGGGGCGAACTCGATCTCGCCGGCGGCGGCTAAGTCGGTCGCTTCTTCGGGGCTGTCAGCCCAGCCCTCATACACGGCCGCACCCATGACTGCGCCCCGCTGGGGGCCGGACATCTCGTCCCACGTCACGGGCGGCCCGGCGTGCAGCAGCATCCGGTCCGAGAGGCTATCGATGGCGTCCCCCGCGGTCTGGATATCGGTCCAGACGGCAGTGGCTTCGGTCATCCGCTCGAAGGCGGTTTCGTTGGCCGCGTTGATGCGGTCGCCATCCCGGAATAGCTGGGTCAATTGCGCGTTCAGTTGGGCGTCGACGCCGTCCGGGGGGTTCCAATCGACGTCCTCGACTGCGGTCCCGGACTGCTCGAGGGTCTGTCGGAACCGGTCCAGCCCGACGTTCACGACTTCGAGGTCCCGCTCGAACAGGTCGTCCTCGGTCATTGGTCAGCCCCCCGCGTCCCATCAGCGGCGGTCCAGAGTTCGGCGGCGAGCCGGGCCGCGGCGGCGTTCGATTCGGCGACGTGCACGCCAGCATCGGCTAACCGTTCTACCTGGCCCGGCCAGCTTTGTGGGTCCCCGCGAGTGCCACACACCGAGGCCACGACCTGGGGCCAGTCGCCGTTCCGGGTTTCGGCGACGGCGTCGGCCACCGGGCCGGCCGGGTCCTCGTACGCGCCGTGGCCGAGCACGACGTCCAGGAGCACGATCCTGACGGATGGGTCCTCGAGGGCCGCTTCGAGCTGTTCGGTCCGCAGCGTCGGATCGATCATGGGATGTGGCCGGCCACGCGTGAAGTCATCGGCCCCCAGATCCACGATGGCGTGGCCGCTCGGGTCGAGCGGGTCCGCGAGATCCCGCCCGGTCCCAAGGTTCGAGCCGACCTCATCGAACCGCCCAGCCAGCAGCGACCGCGCCTCCAGCGCGAAGGTCCCGCCGGTGAACAGGCCGCGGAGGTCTGACCGCTCCGGCGTCGGGGTATCCAGGTCCGCGGCGATCGAGTCCGCATCGCTGGGATCGGCCAACCTCGGAACCCCGTCGTCGAAAGCGACCTGGCCGTCGGGGTCGGCCGTGGCCTCGACCGCTAGCCGGGCCGCCTCCGCGAGCGTGTCGGCCTCAGTCCCACCGGCGGAGCTGACCGCCGAGTCCTCGGCATCGATGAAGTCGACGATCACCGGCTTCTCGCAGCCCTCGATAGCCTCCAGCAGCGGGTCCAGCGCCTCCGGATCCGGTGGTTTCGAGAGCAGGACGACCACTTCAGTCTCCGGGTCAACCGCCAACCGATCGAGCCCTTCCCGCATCGTCGACCCCCCGACAGCCGCCGAGAGATCCCGACCGCCGGTTCCGATGGCCTGGGAGACCCCGGCGCCCGCCCGGTCAACGAGCGATGTCACCTCCTGCAATCCCGTGCCGGCGGCAGCCACGACACCGACCGAACCACGTTCGACCTCGTTCGCGAACCCCAGGGGCACTCCATTGATGATCGCGGTACCGCAGTCGGGGCCCATGACGAGCTGCTCGGCCTCGCGCGCGGCGTGCTTGAGCGCGCGCTCCTCCTCGAGGGGCACGTTGTCAGAGAAGAGATGGACGTGGAGCCCGCGATGGATGGCTTTCCAGGCTTCCCGGGCCGCGTACTCGCCCGGCACGGACACGAGCGCCAGATTCGCCTCAGGGAGCCGTTTGACCGCGCTGGCGATACTCTGGGGGGCCGGAGCAGTTCCGGTGGCGTCCCCACCGGCTGTTGCGGTGGACCCGCGGAGCCGTTCGACCATGTCCTCGATGGCCGCCTCCGCCGTCGCCTCGTCGTCGGCTTCGACCACCAGCAACAGATCGTTCGGATCCAGCCCCGACAGGTCGGCCGCTTCCAGCAGTCCGGCCTCGACGACCATCGACTGGTTCTCCTCGGTCGCCATCACGGCGAGAGTCTCCTCGACCTCGAACGCGTCACCGACATCGCTGGCGACCCGCATCAGCTTCACCGAGTCCTGATAGGCGTCCGCCAGTGTACGTGACCTGACTTCCATGCCGGCCGTTGACCGAGAGTCCCGATAAAGATGGGTGAGGTCGGTCGGCGTCGGTTCGACCTGCCACCGCTCCTCACGCTCGATCTTCGATTTCCGGGGCGATTCCTAGTACCGCGAGCAGCAGGCCAACGAGGTGATCCAACCCGGAGGTATGGCCGAGCTCTGCGGCCTCGAGGACCGTGGATTCCCACCCGTGGTCTCCGGCCTCCGTCGCGATGATGGCGCCGAGGGCCGCTTCGAAGCGGTCCGCGGCCCGTCCCTGGGCCGCCTGAGCGAGCAGTGCCGAGCTGATATCGGTCGTTCGTTCCTCCGCCTCGGCCACGACGAGTCTGCCGGCCTCCCGGACTCGGTCGTGTCGCTGGCGGCTGGTTGTGCGGAGCAAGGCGAGCAGTAGCCCGGCGAGGATGTCGTCCCCCGAGGGCGTCGCGCCGGGACCGCGGCCCAACAGGTCGATCGGCGGCGACCGGTTGGTTCCGCCGTCGAGGTGACCGAGCCACCACCCGATCAGCGAGCGGATTTCCGAGGGCGGTGAACTCCCAGTGACGAGCTCATTCAATCCCTGGAGCCACCCCAACCCGTCCTCCGGATCCCGCTCGAGCAAGACCTCCAGGGCGTCGACCGCCCGGGAGAATACGGGCCCCTGGCCCGTGATCTCGGCCATACACGGATACGTCGGCCTGCGTCGAGCCGGCGGCTCCAATGCGGCCGGATCGAGCTCGATATCGATGGTATCGCCAAGGCGGAGGACGTAGTTGGATTCCGCCCGGCCGCCGGCGGCCGTTCTGAGGCGACACGGGGTCCCAACGGCCACGTCCCTGAAGACGCGATCGCGGCTCGACCCGGCGATCCGAGTGGCCAGCGGGCCGCCGAGCCCTTCGTCAGCGAGCAGGACAAGCGGGGGGCCGAGCGGATCGAAGCCTTTGATCGCTTGCGGGTGGAACTCGAGGTAGGCCGACCGGTCGTACACCTGCCGGATCTCGCCGATCGTCCACGGTTGGTCCTCGCCGAACCCGCGATCGGGTTCGCCGAGCACTGCGGACCACAGCTCCGCCGCTCCCACCCCACAGCGACGGATACTGCTCCGGGTGTACCCGTGGGTCATCAGCTGACCAACGAGTGGGGGCCGCGCCAGTAGAACGTATCGATCCCGGGGATCCGACCGATCCTACGTGGGCTGGATCGGCAGTTCGACGTGGGTCGGGTGCTCCGCCTCGTGGTGGACCGTGTTGGTGGCGACGGCGGACTCCTCGTCGCCGAACAACGGCCCACCGGTGTTGGGATTGGGATCGTATCGGGGGAAGTTCGACGAGGAAATGTCGAGGCGGATCCGGTGGCCCGTTTTGAACCGGTTCGCGGTGGGGTAAGGCTCCATGTAGAACTCGTAGACCTCGCCCGGCTCGACGAAATCCGGTTCCTCCCGATAGCCGCGGAACCGGGCCCGGCAGATGGAGTCACAGAGGTTCAACGCGTAGCCGTCCGGGTAGTCATCGGTGGCGGGATACTCGTCGATGAGCTTCGCCGTGAAGTCGGTATCGGCGGCGTCCGTCGAGCCGTAGACCCGGACCCGGATCGGGCCGGCGATCGTGACCGGTTCCTCGAGGGGCGGCGTCCGAAAGACCAGGACGTCGTCGCGGTCCGCGAGCGGGTCGCCCACGCCGTCGCCCCAAACCCAGTCGTGTTCGCGCTGGTCGTGCGCGCCGCGGCCCGCGAAGTCGATCAGCCGCCGATCGCCGAGGGGGTAGGCCCGCACGGACTCGTCTCTGGGTTCGTAGGTGATGTACGAGGAGGAGTTGCCGCCGACGGTCGGCACGGGATCCTCGGGGTCGTACTCGTAGCTGCTCGCCGACTCTATAGCGGTCGGGGGTTCGGTGCGCAGTGACCCGTCTTCATGGGCGTAATACCGAGTCGGCTCGGTCCCGGCCGGCGGCCAGTCGTCGGCCGTCCGCCATTCGCCGCCGTGGAACAGCAACCCTTCGTCAGTCCGGTGGCCGTCGCCGAGACCCATGAGGAAATACCTGACAGCAGGTTCGTCGGCCCATTCCTCGTCGCCCTTCAGGTGGTGGTCGAAGAACCGGAGCCGGGTTTCCCGGTAGGGCCGCGTGGCCGCCTCGCCGAACGCGAGATCCCCGGCCGTCGGGAGTTCCCAAGTCAGCGGCGGATAGAGCAGTTCATCGGAGTGGTCGTGGCCGCCGGGCAGCCGGGCGAGGTGGGTCCAAGGGCCGACGATGAGGTGGTGATCGCTCTCCTTGCGCTCCGAGAGGCCGACGTAGTTGTCACAGGTCGCCTTGGTGTAGGAATCCCACCAGCCGCCCGAATAGACCGTCGGCACGTCCGCCGCTGCGTCGTAATGCCGCTCGAAATTGATCCCGGGGTTCTGCCAGAGGTCCTCGCTCGCCCGCCCGGTTTCCATGATCTCGAAGGCCCAGTCCTCATAGGTGGGCAGTTCGGCCAGGGCCGTGTCGCCGCGTTTCGGGGGCCAATCGGCCAGGACCTCGCGGACGTCGGTATCGGCGAAGCGCTGCTGGACCGCGGGATCCTCGAGGGAGGCGTGCGCGAAGCCCCCCGCCAACGTCAGCGCGAAGCAGAGCCAGCGGAGTTCGAAGGTGCCGTTGTGTCGGAACGTGGCCTTCCGGCCGTTCGCGGCCCCCATGTTGACGAACATCGCGGCCAAGCCGTCGGGGTCCTGGGTGGCGAGGGCGTTCTGGACCCAGGCGCCGTAGGAGGTCCCGAGCGTGGCGACCTGGCCGTCACAGTACGGCTGCTGGGCCAGCCATTCGACCGAATCGGCGCCGTCCTCCGCCTCATTAACGAAGATCTCGAACTGCCCTTCGCTGTCGAACCGGCCGCGGACGTCCTGGATCGCGACGACGTAGCCCCGGGACGCGTACCACTCGCCGTGACGGCTTTGCGCGCCCCGTTTGCCGTATGGCGTCCGATCGAACAGGACCGGGAGCGGCTCTTCGATGATCTCCCCGGACTCGGGGTCCCTCGGGCGATAGATATCGGTCGCGAGCCGGGTCCCGTCCCGCATCGGGATCATGACGTCGAGCTCGGCGCTGACGTCATAGCGTGGTTCGCTGACCATGGCTCACCCATCCCGACCGGTGGAATATAGCTTTCCCACCGCGAGGGGGTGACGAATCAGACCACGGGCCGGCGAGAGAATTACAGCCACCGTCAAGTTTATACGGGTCGTTTATGAGTGGGCACCATGGCACGGGGTATGCCATCAGGCGGCACGGTCGGACAGGGGGACTGTGAATGACCGACGTACGAACAGATGGAGGGGAGGACGGCACTTCCGGGACGCCAGGTGCGGCCGCGGACGTCCAGGAGTCTGATTTCGTCGAGTACGGGATCGAGGACAAACCTCCGTTGGGCGAATCGATCCTCTTGGGCTTCCAACACTACCTGACGATGATCGGGGCGACGGTCGCCATCCCGCTCGCCCTCGCCGGGGCGATGGGGATGTTCGAAACCGCGCCCGGGGACGTCGGGCGGTTGGTGGGGACGTTCTTCGTCGTGTCAGGCATCGCGACACTGGCTCAGACGACGATCGGGAACCGGTATCCGATCGTGCAAGGCGGGACGTTCTCGATGCTCGCCCCCGCGCTGGCGATCATCGGGGCGCTGGCGGCTCAGGGGGCCGGCTACGTGGTGATGTTACAAGAGCTCCAAGGGGCGATCATCGCGGCGGCCATCGTGGAGGTCGTCATCGGGTACCTCGGGCTGATGGGGGCCCTCAAGCGGTTCCTGTCCCCGGTCGTGATCGCACCGGTGATTGCCCTGATCGGGCTGGCGCTCTTCAACGTGCCCCAGATCACCAATCCGACGTTCGCGGAAACCAGCCAACAGAACTGGTGGCTGCTGGGGCTCACGGTTGGGTCCATCGTCCTGTTCTCGCAGTACTTGGACGACTACCATCGGGTGTTCCGGCTGTTCCCGGTCCTGATCGGGATCGTCGTCGCCTGGGTGGTCGCTGTGTTGCTCTCGGTCTCGGGCTTCTATACGCCCGAATCGGTGGGCTATGTGGACCTCGCGGCCGTCGCGAGTGCGCCGTTGATCCAACCGGTCGTGCCGCTCCAATGGGGCATGCCCCAGTTCACCTTCGCGTTCTTCGCGGGGATGTTCGCCGGGGTCGTGGCCTCGATGATCGAAAGCTTCGGTGACTACCATGCCGTCGCCCGATTGTCGGGCGTGAGCGCACCCAGCAAGAAGCGCATCAATCACGGCATCGGCATGGAGGGGCTCGGCAACCTGTTTGCCGGCATCATGGGAACCGGTAACGGGTCGACCTCGTACTCGGAGAACATCGGGGCTATCGGCATCACCGGCGTGGCCTCCCGCTACGTCGTCCAGATCGGCGCTGTGGTGATGTTGTTCGTGGGCTACTTTGGGCCGTTCGGACAGCTCGTGGCTTCACTGCCGAGCCCCATCGTTGGCGGGCTGTTCATCGCGATGTTCGGTCAGATCGCGGCGGTCGGCCTCTCGAACCTGAAGTACGTCGACCTGGACTCCTCGCGGAACGTCTTCATCGTCGGGCTGTCCTTGTTCGCCGGACTCGCGATTCCCGCTTACATGGGGGCCACCGGCGGTGCCGGGGCCTTCCAGGAAGGGATGGCGAGCGTCGCCATCCTCGGCCCGATCCTGGGCATCAAGATCATCTCCGACACCATCTTCGTCGTGGGTTCGACGGGGATGGCCGTCGGTGGGATCATCGCGTTCTTCCTCGATAACACGGTTTCTGGGACCACGGAGGAACGCGGTATCGACGCCTGGGAGGACATCGCCGAGGACGAGGACGCCTTCGAGTCGTTCCTCGACCGAATGGGTAGCTGAACAAGGCGGAACCGACGGGAGGCTTCCTTTTCCCCTCGATCTCGAGCCGATACGGAGTTCGTGGTGTCCAGACCGGCGTGCCAGCGGTTAGCTCGTGATCTGAGACTCCCCGGTCCCTCCGCGCTACCCGCTGGTCAGCCCGCTCAAGCCGAGCCGTTCCAGAGTCTCCGGTTCCGGTTTCCCGGCGGGATCCCAGCCGCGGAACGAATAGTACTCCTCGAGCATCTGATCGAGCTCGTCCGGCGGACAGTGCATCCCGGCGGCGGGCCCCTCGGAGATGGGTTCGTGCTTGACCCGGTACGGGAGGTCGTCGGTCTCCCGGCTCGCGATGCCGCGTTCGACGTTCACCAGGCGCTCGAGGTTGTAGATCCGTTCGCCGATCCGTTCGAGGTCCTCGAGCTCCAGGTCCCAGCCGGTAGCGTGTTTGAGCGCTTCGACGTAGCGCCCGTTCAAGCGCTTGCCCCAGCCGCCCTCGCTCACGAACCGACACTGGGTCAGTGAATCACCGACCGCGGTGAAATGTTGACTGCGTGCGGCGAACTCGGCGGTTCCGTCGATCGTGGTCGCGTGCTCGCCGTCGTACTGGAGCGTCGGCCGGGTATCGTGGTGGGAGCCACCGCGCGTGGAGGTCGCGTAGCCGATGCTCATCCCCTTGAACCCACGGGGCGAGTGGGCGGCGAACTCCAGCCCTTTCGCGCCATGGAGGTACTTGTCGGCGCTGTCGGTCTCGAGGGATTCGGCTAACCGGAAGGAGCCTTCGGCGAGACGGTCCCCGAAACCATCCCGTCGGGCAGTCCGCTTGGCCAGCTCGACCAACCCGTCGGCATCACCGAACTCGAGAAACGGCGAGGCGTCCTCCGGGAGCAGACCGCGGTTCGCACACTCTCGGGCGAACGCCACGGACACGCCCCAACTGATCGTGTCCATGCCCAGCCGGTCACAGAGGTCGTTGGCCTTCATCACCCGCTTGAGGTCGTGCACGTCCTGCATCGTCGCCGTGCCGAAGAGGCTCTCGAACTCGGGGATCTTGGCGTCGGTGAGCCCCTCGGACTCGACCGTGACGTGTTTGCCACACGCGACGGCGCAGTTGGCACACGTCGTGTCCTCCGTAACGTAGTCCTCGCGGATGGTTGCCCCGCTGATGGCGTCGGCCTTCTCGTCGGTTGTCTGTTCGGTTTGGTTGTTCCGGTGACCGAGCTTGCCCAGCTCGTTCACGATGTTGACGAGGCCGCTGGTCCCGTAGTCCTGGAGCAGGGTCGTTTCCTCCATGAGCGGTTCCATCCGGTCCATGGCGAGCTCACGAAGTTCGTCCGGTTGGGCCGGTTCCGGCGAGAAATTGCCTTCCTCGATGGCCACGGCCTTGACGTTCTTCGACCCGAGGACGGCGCCGCTACCGCCCCGGCCGGCCACACCCTCCCGGAGCCGCGATTCGTGGAGGAGACAGGCATAGCGGACCAAGTTCTCCCCGGCCGGACCTGCGGCGAGGACGTGCGTGTCGTAGCCCGCGCCCTCTCGGTCGCGGATCGCCGCACAGGTGTCGTACGTATCGCGTCCGGCCAATTCGGCGGCGGGTTTCACCTCGGCCCCGGACGCATCGACGTGTACGTAGCAGAGCTCCTCCGCCCGGCCATGGAGGACGATGGCTTCGAAGCCGGTCGTTTTCTGGGCCTGCGGGAACGTCCCGCCGAACGTGCTGTCGAAGAACCCGTCGGTCATCGGGCTGATGAAGCCGGCGACGCCACGGCTGGTGCTCTGAAACGGCGTCGCGTTCATCGGCCCGACCGCCAACACGAGCACGTTCTCGGGATCGAACGGACCACTGTCGGCCGGAACGTGCTCGTGGACGAGTTTCACCGCGAGTCCGTTGCCGCCGAGGAACTGGCGAGCATCCTCGGGCTCGATGCGTTCGGTCCAGGATTCCCCGGTATCCAGCTGGACGTGGAGGATCTCGCCTCCATAAACCGGCGGCAGCTCCGCCATCGATCACACCTCCATTTCGTTATCGGAGTGTTCGAGGGCCGCGTCGAGGGCGGCGACCGCCTCGTCGATATCAGTCTGATCGACCACCAACGGGGGCGCCAGGATGAGGGTGTTGATGAGGTTCGCAACGTAGACGCCGTGGTCGCCAGCCAGCGACGAGACCTCGTCGACGACCGTCGTGCCTGGCGATATCTTGTCATCGCGGACGGCAAAGGGCACCCGTTTCTCGTCGTGTTTCGTCAGCTCTATGCCGCGGAACAACCCGACGCCCCGGACGTCGCCGACGCTCGGATGGGCTGCCGCGAGTTCGTCGAGCCTGGCTCCGAGGTAGTCCCCGACCTCCCGAGCATGTTCGATCAGGCCGTCCCGCTCGTAGGTTTCGACGGCCGCCAGGCCGGCCGCACAGGCCACGGGATGGCCGGCATACGTGTGCCCGTGACAGAACATCTCGTCCTCGAAGTGCGCCGCGATCTCCGGGGCGACGATCGTGGCCCCGAGCGGCTGGTAGGCGCCGGTCAACCCCTTGGCCATCGTCATGATGTCGGGGGTGACGTCGAAGAGGTCGGAGGCGAACCACTCCCCCGTCCGCCCGAAGCCGGACATCACTTCGTCGCAGATCAGCAAGGCGTCGTGGGCGTGCGCGATCTCCTTCAGTCGCGGGAGGTACTCGTCCGGCGGTACCAGGATCCCGTTGGACCCGACCACCGGCTCGACGAGGACGGCGGCCACGGTATCCCCCTCCAGCTCGAGCATCTCGTCGATGTACTCGAGGCTCTCCATCGGTTCGAGGGTCGAGCCGTAGGCGTACGGATCGGGCGCCTTGACGACGCCGGGGATCCCCGGTTCGGCGGGGAGCCGTCGGGGATCGCCCGTGACGCTGATCGAGCCATACGTCGCGCCGTGGTAGGACCGATACCGGGAGACGATCTTGTGTTTCCCCGTGTAGAGCCGGGCGATCTTGATGGCGGCCTCGATCGCCTCGGTGCCGCTCGTCGAGAAGAACGTCTTCGTGAGGTTTCCCGGCGTGACTCCGGCCAGTTTCTCGCCCAGCCGAGCCCGGGCTTCGGTGGCATACCCCGGGGCGAAGTACGCGCCGGTCTCAGCCTGCTCCGCGATAGCCTCCGCTACGGCCCCGGCTGAATGGCCCAGGTTCGAGCACATGAGTTGGCCCGAGAGGTCGAGGTACTCCGTCCCGTTCGCGGTCCGGAACCGGGCCCCCTCACCGCTCACCACCTGTGTCGGGCTCACCTCCCGCTGATACGCCCAGGTTCCGAAGACGAACTCCTTGTCGGTCCGTTCGATGTCGTTCAAGTCCGACGGGTCGGCTCCGTCAGCCCCCATGCTCGTTTGGTTTCCAGAGCCATGGCAAAAATATTCCGTCAATAAGCGAGAGGTTCGGTTTGAATCCAACTATTCGATGGAAAGTAGCATTGACTACGAGGAACCCGAGCGGAACCTATTTCTTGCCCATCCATCAATCGTCGAGCTGGCATGCTCGACACCGTCATCAGTGGGGGTACCGTCGTCACGCCGAGCGACACGTTCGAGGCCGACGTGGGGATCCAGGGCGAACAGATCGCGGCGCTGGGATCGGCCGCTTCGATGCCTGACGCCGAGTCGGTCGTCGACGCCTCGGGGAAGCTGGTGCTGCCGGGCGTCATCGACCCGCACGTCCACATCGACGACATGTTCTCCTTCGATTCCTACGAGTCAGCCGGCCGGGCGGCCGCCCTCGGCGGCACGACCACGTTCATCGACTTCGGGTGGCAACCGTGGATCGGCGACCTGAGTATCTGGGACTACGAGGGCACGCCGCTCGACGGTGTCGAATACAAGCAGGAGCAGGCCGAAGCGCCGATCGTCGACTACGGCCTCCACTGTGTCCTCGTGCGGGAGGAGGCGTCGACGCTCGAGGATATCGGGGAAGTCATCGAGGCAGGCGTGACGACGTTCAAACTGTTCACCGCCTACGAGGTCGGCATGGACAACGGGTTCATGAGCCGCGCGATGCAGGCCATCGGGGACCACGACGCGGTGGCGATGGCGCACACGGAGGACCCAGGCGTCTGCGACGACCTGACCGACCGCTTCATCGAGGAGGGCAAAGGCGCGCCCGAATGGTATCCCCGGTCCCGACCGGATTACGCCGAGGCGATGGCGGCCGAGGACGCCGCCCGACTCGCGGTCGAGGCCGACTGTCAATACTACGGCGTCCACACGACCAACCGGAAGTCAGTCGAGGTCCTCGCGTGGCTCCAAGACAAGTACGGGCCGGAACTCGTCCGGATGGAGACCTGCACTCACTACACGACCCTCGACGACTCCATCTTCGAGGAGATGGGCCATCTCCCGATGCTGGCGCCGCCGATACGGACGCCGGATGACAACGACGCGATGTTCGAATACCTCGAGAGCGGCCATCTCGACGTCGTCTCGACCGACCACTGTGGCTACACGGCCGAGAGCAAGCAGGTCGAGAACTGGTGGGACTCGAAGTTCGGCGCCAACCAGCTCCAGACGAGTCTGCCCGTGTTTCACGACGAAGCGGTCAACCGGCGGGGCTTCTCCTATCCGTTCCTCGTTCGGGTGATGAGCACCAACCCCGCCCGCCTGTTCGGCATGCCGAACAAAGGAACTCTCGAGCCCGGCACCGACGCCGACATCGTCGTCTTCGACCCGGAGGCGACCTATACCATCTCGGCGGAGGACAACGGCGGCGTCGCGGACTTCAGTCTCTACGAGGGCCGGGAGGTCACGGGCAAGGTCGAGAAGACCTTCGTCAGAGGCGCGCTGGTGGCGGATGAGGGCGACGTCGTCGGCGAACCGGGACACGGCCGCTTCATTGAACGCGAGCGCCCCGATTGGGACTTCTGAGACGCTACGCTAACCCTTCATTCGCCGTTCGCAAGTCGGTAGGCGGCGTTGGCGTAAGTGTTCGCCGCCGCGTAACAGTCGTCCCAGCTCGTGTACTCCTCCTCGGTGTGGCTCTTGCCGTCCTCGCTGACCGAGAAGACCATGCTCGTGTCACATACCTTCGTCAAATGCACGGCGTCGTGCCCGGCGCCGCTGAAGATCTGCATGTTGTCGTAGCCGAGCTCGTCCGCTGAGCCTTGGACGGCGTCGATGCAGTCGTCGGCGAAATCGACGCTCTCGGACCGGTGTCTGAGCTCCCAGTCCCAGTCGACACCTTCCCGTTCGGCGGCCGCTTCAGCCTCGTGCAGCACGCGGTCGCGGGCGGTCTCGACGATCTCGTCGTCGGGATCCCGGAACCCGAAGGTGACGGTGACCTCCCCGGGGATGATGTTGATCGAGTTCGGCTCGACGTCGACGTACCCAACAGTTCCGACCGTGCGTTCGCCAAGCGTACCCGGAATGCGTCGGACCCCGGTGATGACATCCGCCGCCGCGACCAGCGCGTCGTTCCGGTAGTGCATCGGCGTCGGTCCGGAGTGATCCGCCTCGCCGGAGAACGTGATCGCCCCCCAGACGAACCCGACGACCCCGTTCACGACCCCGACCTGCTTGTCGGCGAGTTCGAGGTAGGGGCCCTGCTCGATGTGGAGCTCGAGAGCGGCCTCGTATTCGGTCTGGGGTTCCGCCGGGTTATCGCCCCGGTAACCGATCCGTTCGAGCTCGTCGACCAACCGGTTGCCCTCGTCGTCGGTCCGCTCGTACTCCGTCTCGATGTCGTGCTCTCCGACCCAGACACCGCTGCCCTGCATCGCGGGTTGGAACCGCGATCCCTCCTCATTGGTCCAGTTGACGACCTCGATGGGGTGACCGGTCGCGAGGTCCTCCTCCTCGAGCGTGCGGAGCAGTTCCAAGGAGGAGATCATCCCTAACGCCCCGTCGTAAATCCCGCCGTATGGCTGGGAATCGAGGTGGGAGCCGATCAGGACGGGATCGGCATCGGCGTCGGTGCCTGGCCGCCGGCCGAACATGTTGCCGAATTCGTCCACCCGCACCTCGATGCCGAGCGCGTTCAGCTGGTCGGTGAACCAATCCCGGATCCGTTTGTCCTCGTCCGTCAATGTGAGTCGGTGCAGGCCACCGCCGTCCGTCCCGCCGATCTCGGCCTGTTCCTTCATGGTCTCGACGAACCGGTCGCGATCGATCGATATCGGCATGCGAGCGCCAACCTGACCACGCCTATTAAACGTTGTCTGAAACGCCCTCGATCCCTCGGATATGATTTCGCGTTTGGACGGCTCTGCGGAACAACGTATAAGTCGGCTTGCCTGCTCGAAGCAGCTGATGCGCGTGATCCACACGGCGATCGAGGTCAGTGACCTCGATGCTACCGTCGAGTTCTACGAAGGGGTGCTCGGGCTGGACCACCACTGGGATTTCACCCACGATGGCGTCGTCAACTACTACGTCGGTACCGAGGACGGGGCCGAGATCCAGTTCAAGCACGACCCGGATTCCGACGAGCCGGTGGACCCGGCCGGCATCGACCATCTGGCCCTCTCTGTCGATGACGTGGACGCGACCTTCGATCGCGTCGTGGCGGAATCCGACTGTTCGGTCGTGCTCGAGCCCACGGACATCGAGGCCGCCGGTCGGCGAGCGGGGTTCGTGACCGATCCCGACGGCTACGTGGTCGAGTTCGTCCAGCGGGTGGAGTGATCCAGGACGACCGGGAACACAGTTTTGGGACCGGTAGCGTCCCTTTGCCCCGTGAGAGCCGTTGTAGATGTGGCCGGACTGGTGGAATTGCCCGGCTCCGGTCAGAGTTCGGCTTCGGTCGCCGGCTGGGCATCCAGGAGGGTCTCCACGTCGTACCCGGCCAGCGAATTATAGTCGTCTTTGATGGTGGATATCACGAACTTCGACATGGTGCGTTCCACGCCCTCGATGGCTTCGAACTCCTCGAAGAGCTGCTCCACCATGTCCCGATCCGTGAGCCGCGAGATCACGACGAAGTCCTTATCGCCCATCGTGAAGAAGACCTGTCGAACACCCTCGACCGCGCCGATGCGCTGGCCGACCCGGCTGTGATATTCCTCGTCGTAGGTCGCGATGACTTCCGAGATGACGACGATTTCGAGCCCGATCTCCGGCAAGTCGAAATCGAACAGGTCGTTCTCGATGACGCCCGACTCACGGAGCTTCTGGATCCGGTAGTGTACGGTCGATTTCGGGATCCCCGTTTCCTCGCTGATCTCCTCCGAACTGCCGGTTTCGAGCTCGGAGATCGCGAGGAGGATCCGCACGTCGCGTTCGTCCATGCGCCGTGTACAACTGGCTATGATAAAACGTTCCGTGACACTTCGCCAGGATCGACAGGTCGTCTCACGCCGGCAGACGCAGGTCCTGGCTGTCAACGGCTCCAGTCCGGAACGTCACGTTCAACGAAGCGTCCATGGCCCGGTGGGGCGACGACGTCACCCTTCACGGCGACCTCCCGACCCCGGACGAACGTCCGGGACACCCGACCGGTCACTTCTCGGCCTTCGTACAGCGTGTAGTCGGCCACGCTCTCGTTATCTGCCGCGGTGATGGTATAGCGCTCGTGGGGATCGAAGAGGACGATATCGGCATCGGTCCCCGGTTGCAGGGTGCCTTTCCAGGGCATCCCGAACAGCTGAGCCGGGGTGGTACACATGAGGTCGACGAGCGTCGGGTAATCCAAGCCGCGCTCGTTGATGAGTTCGTCGTGAGCCACCGGCAGGCTGGTCTGCAGGGAGTTCATGCCGAACTTGGCGTCCCACCAGTTGTCGACGTCCTTCGACGCGATCGTGAACCCGGTGTGATCGGTCCCGATGGTATCGAGCCCCCCGGAGCGGAGGTGCTCGACGATGGCGTCGTTATCGGCCGGCGTCCGGATCGGCGGGGCCAACATCGGGAGGTACCCCCGCTCGGTGAAAATCGAGTCGTCGAGCGTGGTGTAGTGGGGACAGGTCTCGGCCCGCACCAGTTCGGGGCCGTATTCGGCCTTGTAGTCCGCCAGCACGTCCGCGGCCGCCGCACTCGTGGTGTGAACGCCGTAATAACGACAGCCGTGATCCATGGCGAGTCGACAGACGGTGTCGGCGGCGGCGGCTTCCGCATAGTCGGGCCGGGTGTCTGGATAGTTCTCCGGGGCGCCCTGCCCGTTGGCCTGCCGTCGCTCGGTCCGATAGTCGCAGATGTTCCGGTCCTCGGTGTGAACCAGGGCCACCGCGCCGCGATCGGCGAGGACCTCGAACACCGCCTCCATGAACCCGTAGCCCAGCCCGATCTCGTACGCGGTCAGCATCTTGAAGGACGGGATCCCGGCCTCCAGGACGGGTTCCACCTCCTGCAGGGCCGCTTCGTCCTCCCGGGTCAGGCCCATGTGGAGGCTGTAGTCGACGATCGAGTCCTCCGCCTTCGAGCGTTTCCATTCGACGCCCTCGAGCAAGGACCCGGGCCCGTCGTAGGGACTGGTTTCGCCTTGCCATGGCTGCCACGCGAAGTCGATGAATGTCGTGATCCCGCCGCGGGCTGCGGCCCGCGAAGCCGTCTCATAGGTGTCGAAGGAGTACGGGTCGTCGACGTGGACGTGCGGGTCCACGACCCCGGGGAGGACGAGCTGGCCCGCCGCATCGACCACCTCCTCGGCCGGCGGGACGGCGTCGGGTGCGCTTACCGCTGCGATCGTCTCCCCCTCGATCGCCAGATCCGCCGTTCGGATCCCGTCCGGCGTGACCAACTGCCCTCCCGTGATGACGGTATCGACTGCCATTTTCGAGACCACCGAACGGTCAGCTAATAAGTGCTACCGGGCCGGGACCGTAACGGCTACACCGCGGGGGTGTGGCCTCCCGGTGATGACCAGCGTCGCCGAGCTCGAAGCCGCCATCGAGCCCGGTGAGGCACTCCGGTACCAAACCCCGATCCGCCATGGTGGTCGGGTGGGCCTGACCGACGAGCGGGTCCTGGTCGTTCGCCAGGACGAAACGACATCCGTCCATCTCGGGACGATCAACGAAGTCACGATCCAGTCCTTCGACTGGTTCGTTGGGCTCCTGAGCGCAGTGTTGGTCGGGTTCGGCGTGCTCTCCTTCGACCGCAGCGTGATCGGGGGTGTGCTCTTCCTTCTTTTCGGCGTCGCCAGCCTCTACTGGACCTATCGCAAACGGGGGCAAGTCCAGCTGCACCTCCACGAGCGGCGCAAGGCCATCACGTTCTCGCTCGATGCGACGGAGGAGTTCCGCGAAGCGCTGGGCACGGCCCTCGATGGCTACGAAGCTCGGCTTCAAGCGGAGGCGGCGGAGTCCGGGAACGAGTGACCCACCCGGGCGCCGCTGGCTGACCCGCAGGCCTATAACACGCCCCGTTGTAACCCGCGGGCATGGCTGACCGTGCCGATCTGTGTGTGAGGAACGCCAGGGTCGTCACGCCACACGGTGAACTCGACGGCGGCGTGGCGGCGGCCGATGGCGAGATCATCGCGGTCGATTCCGACCGGAACCTCCCGGCGGCCGACCGGACCATCGATGCCGAGGGGAACTACCTTCTGCCGGGGTTCATCGATCCCCACGTCCACTGGGGCCTGTCACGCTACGAGTTCGACTACCACGAAGGGTTGGCCCACGACTTCGAGACCGAGACCCGCGGGGCGGTCCACGGCGGGGTCACGACCGTGGTGAACTTCCTCCTCCAGCCGGAGCCGTATTTGCCGGACATGGACTACTTCGTCGAGGCCGGCGAGGAGAACTCGTATATCGACTTCGCCTTCCACGCCATCATCCACAAGGACCACCACTTCGACGAGATCCACGGCCTCGCCGACGCGGGGGTACGGTCCTTCAAGATCTTCTTCAACTGGTACAAGTACGCCTCGCCCGAGCTCGGCATCGAACACTCGGACGCGGGGCGGGTCTACAACCTCCTCTCGAAGGTGGCGGACGTGCCCGGTGGCGTCGTGATGTTCCATGCGGAGAACGAGGACCTCGCCATCGAGAAGCGCGAGGAGCTCCAGGAGGCGGGCCGGAACGACCTACCGGCCTGGACGGAAGCCGCGCCGAACATCTGCGAGGCGATGCAGATCGAGCAGATCGGCCGGATGACCGAGTACACCGACTCCCGAGCCTACATCGTCCACATGTCGACTGGCGAAGGAGTGGACATCTGCGAACGGTTCCAGGAGCAAGGCGTCAACCTCCATGCCGAAACCCTGCCCGCCTTCCTCTGTCACACCTACGACGACGACCTCGGAGTCTGGGGCAAGATCTCGCCGCCGCTCCGGGGCGAAGCCAGCAAGCAGCGCCTCTGGGAGGGGCTCCGGACCGGCGTCGTGGATTACGTGGGGACCGACCACTGCCCCCACAAGATCGAGTTCAAGGAGAAGGGCGAGGGCCGGTACGGGGACCTCTGGGACGCGATCCCCGGTGACAACAACGGCATCGAGTACCTGCTGCCGGTGATGATCTCCGAGGGGGTCACCGAGAACCGGCTCTCGATGAAGCGCGTCGTCGAAGTCTGTTCGGAGAACAACGCCAAGCGGTGGGGGCTCTACCCGCGTAAAGGCGCGCTCGTCGAGGGTTCAGACGCCGATATGGTCATCGTGGACCTCGAGAAGTCCGCCGTGGTGGACGACGACTTCTATCACACGATGGAACCCGGCTACTCGACCTTCCACGGCCAGGAGCTGACCGGCCTGCCGACCCATACGATCGTCGGCGGCGAAGTCGTCGTCGAGGACGACCAGCTCCAGGTCGACCCCGGCGGCCGGAACTACCTCCCCCGCGGTGATACGGGCGTCGAACGGGCGTAGCGCTCGAACGGGCTCAGTCTTTCCACTTCACCGAACAGCCCCGCGAGGGCTTGAACTCCTGCTCGACGGACTCGCCGGCGAGGACTTGCTCGATCACCTCGCGCATCTCGAAGCCCGGCTCGCCGGACGGCTCCTCGTCCGGGTCCATGGCGTCGTCGAGCCGGCCGTGATAGGCGAGTTCGAAGCTGCCGTTCGATCGACGGAACAGGAAGGGATCGGGCGTACAGGTCGCGCCGAACGCCCGGGCGACCGCCTGGGATTCGTCACGGAGATACGCGTCGTACCGAACCGTGCCGTCCGCGACGACCTCCTGCATCTGCTCGAAGGAGTCCTCGGGGTACTCCTCGGCGTCGTTGGGGTTGATGCCGACCACGGCCACGTCATCGTAGTCCGCCGCGATCGCGTTGAGCGCGGGGATCTTGGCGACGGCATACGGACAGTGATTGCAGGTGATGACCGCGAGGAGGGCCTCGTTGTCGGCGAAGTCGTCGACGCTGTAGGTGTCGCCGTCGGCGCCCGGGAGTTCGAAGTCGGGGAGCGGGTCGCCGGCTTCAAGCTCTTCGGCGGATTCCATTTCGACCATGTCGACCACTCAGCCGGGAGCGGCGAAAAGGGCTTCGCGTGCGGGGCGCTCCGGCCCAGCAGCTTTACTAGCCGGCCCATCGAGCATCGAGCCATGAGCGACCGGAGCCAGGCGATGAACGCCCTGATCGGTGCGGCAGTCACGGTCATCTTCACGTTCATCCCGTTTTCGTCGGTACTCGGCGGCGCCGTCGCCGGCTACCTCGAGGGTGGCGAGCTGGGGGACGGGATCCGGGTCGGCGCGTTCTCCGGGCTGATCGCCACCATCCCGATGCTCGTCGTGTTCTTCTTCATCGGCAGCATCGTCTCCTTCGGCATGATGGGCGCCGGCGGCCCGAGGATGCTCGCGATCGGCGGGGCCTTCGTCCTGTTCGGCCTCCTCTTCGCGACGGTCTACGTCGTCGGGCTCTCGGCCGTCGGTGGCGCCGTCGGCGCGGTGATCAAGGAGGATCCCGATATCGACCCGCAGGCCGAGCCGTGATCGGGCGCCGTTAGTCCGTCCACGCTTCCGCGTCCAGCCGCTGTTGAGCGACCTCGGCCCCGAGTGCTTCCGCCAGGGCCTCGAAGCCCAACCGCTCCTCGGGATCAGCCGCGTTCGCGACCAGGCGAGAGACGATGAATTCGGGTGTCGACCGTCCGACGGTCCGGAACCGCGGTTGGTAGTCGACGACGAGGTTCAGCTCCTGGTCGAGCCCCTCGGCGAAGATGCCGTCCGTCCGGGCGGCCGCCGGCAGTGGTTTGAGATCGTCGGCGAGATGCGTAACGAACGCCCCGAGGGACCCCTGGTCGACGGTCAACGTCACCAGCCCGTGGAGGAGGCTGGCCGCGCTGCCAGGTTCGGTGATGGCCTCGAACTCGTCCACCAACATCAACGTGCGGCCCGACCCCGTCAACGGCGGGACGATCGACTTCAGTGTCGACTCGAGCACGCCGGCGTTGAACGACGCATGTCGCCGGTGGAAGACCACCGCATCGAACCGGGACACCTCGGCTTGCTCGGCCGGAACCGGCAGTCCCATCGCCGTGAGGAGGGCGACCTGGCAGCAGGTCTCGAGCAGGGTCGTCTTGCCGCCGCTGTTGGCCCCCGTGAGGACCGCGACCTGTTCACCGCTCGGTGCTGGATCGAGCGAGTGCTCTCCGACGGCGTAGTCGATCGGTTGGACCGCCTCCCCGTCCGTGGTCGCCAGACCGAGGTTCCGCGCGCCGGTCACCGCGAGGGTCTGTCCATCCTCGGTCAGCGTCGGGCGGGACAGGTCCAGATCGATCGCGAACCGAGCGAGGGAAACGAATACCGTCACGTGGTCGACCGCGTCGACCGCCGCCTCGACCGCGCCTTCGGCGTCATCGAGCGTCGCCTCGATGTCTTCCGCCACGGCGGCTTCCCGGTCGTTCACTGCCTCTCGCAAGTCAGCGGCCAACGTCCGGAGCGTCTCGCCCACGAAGTCGGCAGCGTCCGCGGCCTCGTCGGGCGCGGCGCGCCGGATCCTGTCGAGCCCGAGCTCCGTTTCCCGCGCGAGGTACTGGACCACCGCCTGCTGGAGCTCATCGCCCCCCTGGACCCCGCGGTCCCGGATGTCATCGAGGACGTCGAACGCCGAGCCTTCCAAGCGTTCGACCTCCTCGAGGTGTGAGCGGAGGCGGTCGAGTTCCGCGTCGGCGCCGGCGACCACCTCGCCGTCCGCGACCTGTCCCAGCGTGGCGGCCGCCTCCTCGAGCGCGTCCGGGTCGAGAGCCTCGAGCGGTTCGAAAACTCCGCCACTGACCCCCGTTGCTCGGACCTCCTGCGCCGCCTTGACGGCCGCCCGGTCGCCCGATTGGCTGTCGTAGGCGTCGAAGGCGTCCATCACGGCCTCGCGAGTATCCTCATCGAGGGCTTCCCAGGCCTCGAGGGCCGACTGGACGTCCTCCAGGCGGTCCTCGATCGCCGTCAGCGAGCCCAGCGGGGTCAGCACATTGATCCGATCGGCGGCGTGATCGGTGACGGCATACTCGCTCGCGAGCGCCAGCAACTCCTTGTACACCGCGCGGGCGTCCCGGGTGGCGAGCAGGGCCATGGCTTCCCCGCCCTCGGCCCGCCGCAGGATCGAGGTCGCGCGCCCCCGACTCAGCCCGGCGTCCGTCAGTGCTCGAACGTCCGCAGCTTCGATCGCCGCGACGGCACCGGCTTCCCCGAGCGCATCCCGGAGACGCGCGGCCGTTTTCGGGCCGACGCCCCAGTACTCCTCTAAACGCATTAGCGGTCGAACACCGCCCCCGGTCTTAGTCTTGGGCGGTCCGGACGCGGGTCGGGCTATCGGACGTAATAGGGGTCGGCGTCCGCGATGAACCGTCCGAGATCCACACGCTGGTGGTAATCCGTGGCCAGCAGCTCCTCGATCGCGTCGACGATGGCATCGAAGTCGCCGGCGGTCCAGCCGCGAGGGTCCTGCAGCGGCATGACGGTGAAGCCCCGCCCCCGGATCTCCGTGCCGTGGAGCGCCCCCATCTCCGATCGCAAGCGGTGCCCCTGGGCCGTGTACGATTCGATCACGTGGCGGGTGGCCGCCTCGCCGACCGGCAGGAGCACGTCCGCGGCCACGGCCCGCAACTCCGCGTCAAAGAACCGCTCGAAATCACGCAGCTGTTCCCGAGCGGGCGCGGTCCCCGGCGGGACACAACACAGGTACCGATAGGAGGTGAAACAGTTCTCGTAGGTCAGCTCGGCCGCCTCGCGGGCCGCCAGAAACCCGGTGGCCTCGAGGACGTCCAGGACGCGTTCGCCGGCCGTTGTCCCCGTGAAGGGAACGCCGCTCGCCGCGCCGCCGTGGACCGCGCTGTGGTTCCCGATGACGTGGAAGTCCGCGTTGGCATCCCCGTAGCCGAAGACGGCCCGTCGCTCGCTGTCACCGACACACCGATGCGGACAGGGCGGCCGCATTCCGAACGGGTTGCTGACTTCCTCGGTGACGTTCTCCACGCGGGGCTCCTGGCCGGCGGTCTTCAAAACCGGCTCGGTTACCGCGGCGTGGGATCGAGAGACCGGGAGTATTTGCCGGCCGGCGACGAGTGGGCAGTATGGATCGGGAATCGCTGCTCGCGCTCGCCCCGCACTACGCGGTCATGCTCGTGATCGTGTTCCTCGTCCTCGGGGTCTGGCGCTCATTCGTCGGCGATCTCGGCCTCGTGGGCGAGTTCGGGATCATCGCCGTGATCGTTTTTTCGTACCGCCCCATCGTGAAGCGGCTCGGCGTGGCCCCCGAGCCCTGGCAAGAGTAGCCTTCACTATCGATTGCACCCCTCAGGTAGGCTGAACACCGACACCGCGGGTTCCGCACAGCCGTTCGGGCAGCTCGGGTATGGGGCTTGAGCCGGCGTTCCTTACGGACGCCGGAGGCCGAACATGGTCACGCCGCCGGCGAACGCGATAACCGCAGCCAGAAGGAAGGCCGGTGACCACCCGATCACGACGACGGCCCCACTGGCGACCGATCCGCCGAGGACGGCCCCCCAGATCTTAGATGTGTACAGGGCCGCGTAGTTGGTTGAGGAATACCGCTCCCCGTAATACTCGCCGACGAGAACCGGGAAGATCGCGAACGCCGGGCTCCGGAAGAACGCGGCTACCCCGATCAGGGCGACGAAGAGCAGTCCCCGGCCGACCGATCCGACGCCGACCGCGCCCGCGAGTCCGATGCCGGTCAAAACCAGGGCGGTCCCGGCTGTCCGTTCCCGGCCGAACCGGTCCGACGCAGCGCTCCCGACGAAGACGCCCGCGGCGTCCGCGATCGCGATGAGCGACGCGCTCCCGGTCGCGACGACGGCGGACAGTTCCAGGGCCCCTGCATACGCGACGGCCTTGCCGATAACCATGACTCCGATACCGTTGACCACGATGAAGACCGCGTAGAGCAGCCAGAACTGCCAGGTCCTGACCGTTTGGCGCCAGGTGTAATTGGAGCCCGGTCCGTGGTCCTCCGCCGGCTCGCTCGTCCCCTCACCCGCTGCCGGTTCGGCCGGAGCGTCCGGATCCCGTAACAGAACGGCTGCCCCCAGCGCGATCACGCCGGTCAGCGCTCCCAAGGCCACCAATGTTGTCGGGAGGGCCGTGCGGATCTGGCTGCGAACCGCGGGGATCAGCAGGAAGCTGAAGCCGCCGAAGGACATGACCACGGCCCCGGTCGCGACACCCTGCCGCTCCGTGAACCATTTGACCGGCGTGTTCACCGCGACCGTATACGCGCTCCCGGCGCCGATCCCGCCCAACGTGTACGCCGCCGCGAGCCCGAGCGGAGTGTTCACGACGGTCGTCCCCCCGAACCCGGCGGCCATGAGCAGGCCCCCGACGACCAGCGGCCAGCGTGGCCCCCAGCGATCCCGGATCCACCCGGCCGGGAACTGCGAGAGCGTCAGGGTCACGACGAAGAGCGTGAAGACCGTCCCGAGGGCTGGCTCGGAGGCGCCGACGCGGACCCCCAGCGGCCCCCGGATCGATGACCACAGGAACTGGTACGTCCCGGCGGCGCCCATCAACAGGCTGGCGATCACCACGAGCCACCACCGGGAGAACGGGAGCTCGCCGCGGGCCATTGATATCCCCTCCGTCGGAACACGGCGTCATAAACGCGCGGACTCACTGCCGCATCGGTTCGGCCGGGCGAGCGCCGGCATGGGCGACCCAAACCCAGACGGCTTATGGTGGACCGGGACACGTTCAGTTCCATGTCGCTGGCGGCGGAGGCGCGGGAAGCCGTACAGGAACGGCCGTTCCTGTTTGAGGCCCTCAGGGCCGGCGTCGTCAACTACTCCGCAGCGGCTCGCGCGATCGATCTTGCCGAGGACGAGGCCGCTGTGGCCACGGCCATTCGGCGGTACGGTCAGGAGCTCCCCGAACGAGCCAGCACGGACAGACAGGTCACCGTGACCATGCAGAGCGGGCTCGTCGCTGCATCCGAGGACGACGGGCTCCTGGCCGTCAACGGCCATGCCTATGCGGCCGAGGACGGCGACTTAACGGGAGTCTTGGCGACCGGCGACCTCGATCCGACCGCCCTCCGGCACGTCCTCGGTCGCCTCGAGACTGCTGGCATCGTGCCCGTCGCCGCAGGCGTCGCCGATGGCGCCCTCTGCGTGGTTGTCGATCGACGTGACGGACCGGGGTCGGTCCAGGCCATCGAAAACGCCCTCGACGCTGTCCCGGACCCGACGGTTTAAGGTGGCACCGGCGGGTGGACTCGGCCGATGACACTGCAGGTCACGAACACGCTCACCGGGGAACAGGAGCCCTTCGAGCCGGCGGATCCGGACAACGTGCTCCTGTACTACTGTGGCCTGACGGTGTCGGATCCCCCGCACCTCGGCCACGCGCGGTCCTGGGTGCACGTCGACGTGATGCACCGCTGGCTCGAGCACCGGGGGTACGGCGTCCGCCACGTCGAGAACTTCACGGACGTCAACGAGAAGATCGTCGCCCGCATCGGGGCGGACGGCGAGGACGAGGCCGCGGTAGCGCGCCATTATATCGGCCGGACCATCGAGGCGATGCGCTCGCTCAACCTCCTGCGGGCCGAAGTGTACCCGCGCGTCTCGGAGCACGTCCCCCACATCATCGATCTGGTCGAGACCCTGGTCGAGAAGGGGTACGCCTACGCGGCGAACGGCTCGGTGTATTTCGACGTCACCGCCTTCGACGGCTATGGCGCGCTCTCGAACCAGCGCCTCGAGGATATCGAGGCACAGGGCGATCCGGAAGAGCGCCAGGAGAAGCGGCACCCGGCTGATTTCGCGCTCTGGAAGGCCGACGGCGTTAGCCCGGAGGCGATCGAGGACCATCGCCAAGCGGACGCGGCCTCGCCAGAGGAGGCCGTGGAGGGGGCTCGAACCTGGGATTCCCCGTGGGGCCGGGGCCGCCCGGGCTGGCACATCGAGTGTTCGGCCATGGCGATGACACATCTGGACGAAACGATCGACCTCCATGTCGGCGGTCGGGACCTGGTCTTCCCCCACCACGAGAACGAGATCGCCCAGAGCGAGGCCGCGACCGACCAGCCCTTCGCGCGCTACTGGCTGCACTGTGACCTCTTCCAGTTCGACGAGGAGAAGATGTCCTCGAGCCTCGGGAACTTCGTCACCGTCGAGGAGGCCGTCGCCGAACACGGGGCGAACGCGGTGCGCATGTTCCTGATCTCGGGGACCTACAACACCACCCAGACCTACAGCGAGCCGGGAATCAACGAGGCGGTGGAGCGATGGGATCGGCTCTCGCGGGCGTATGAAGCGGCGGTCGAAGCGGCCGACAGCCCCGACGCGCGCACGGATGCCGTGGCCGAGGACCTCCGAACCGCCGTCGAGAGCGCGAGGACAGGGTTCACGGACGCGATGGACGACGATTTCAACACCCGGGAGGCCCTCGCGGCGCTATTCGATCTCGCAGCCGCCGTCAATCGGCACGTGGATGCCGGCCCGCCCTTCGACTATCAGGGGCTCTTCCGGGCCATCCGGGCCTTCGAGGAGCTCGGCGGCGACGTGCTCGGGTTCGCCTTCACTGGCTCGACCGCCGGGACCGTCAGCATCGCGGACGAGCTCGTCGAGCTGGTACTCGAGCTCCGGGAAGCGGAGCGCACGGCCGGGAACTATGACCGCGCCGATGATCTGCGCGACCGGCTCGCGTCGCTCGGCATCTCCGTCGAGGACACCGACGACGGCGTGGTCTATCGCTACGAGGACTCGGGCTGACCGAGGCCGAACCGATCCCGAGCGCCCGCCTTTATAATCGCTGGACGCGTAAGCCGGTCGATGATTGGCACCGGCCGCTGGCCGTTGGGCCTGGCCCTGAGTTTCCTGCTCGTCACCGCTGGCTGCGTCGGCGTCCTGACTGGGGATGAACCGTTGACCTTCGAGGCAACGCCCGTCACGGTCGCCGATGCGGCGCTCGAGGAGACCGGCTATGAACAGTCCCGGACCGATACGAACCAGCTAAGCCGGGAGTTCTCCGCCGCGGGCCAGACCCGCGAAGTCGAGGTGACGAACCACGTCGCCGAATACGCGCGGACGGTCGATGCCGGACCGTTGGGCTCGGAGGACTTGGCGCGGTTCATCGTGGTTTCGACCCCGGCGGTCGAGATCCTGGATCGGACCTTCAACCCGGTCGGCCAGATGAGCAACCGTCAACTGGTCGAGCGCGTCCAGGACCGGTACGAGGGGCTGCAGAACGTCCAGAGTCAGTCGGAACGGACGGTCCCCGTGCTGGGCACTTCGGCCAACGTCTCGCTGTTCAGCGCGGAAGCAACGGTGGGAGGGACCGAGCAAACCATCGAACTGACCCTCCACGTCACGCGGTTGCGACACGGCGATGACTTCGTGATCGCGATCGGAGCACACCCGGCGATCCTCGACGGCGAAACCGAGAACGTGGATCGGCTCTTGAAGGGCGTGCGACACGACGCTTAACGGTCCGTCGGAGCCGCCGGTTCGTTCGGATCCGCCAACCTACGCGCCGAGGATGATCGGCCCCATCAGGACGCCCATCAGATGCGCCCGCTTGGCGCCCACCCGCGCCGGCACGAGCCCGAGCCCGG
>CAZKPC010000013.1:0-39180 GCA_964554565.1 uncultured Halobacteriales archaeon | reverse complement strand
CGGGCCGGGAGGGATTTGAACCCCCGTCCGTCTGGTCTCTCCCGCGCCCACGCGGAAGCTCTGAACGCGCGGACCCGTTAAAAGCCAGACGCTCTGCCGGACTGAGCTACCGGCCCTACCTCCGGCTCCGCTCCTCGGCGGTTAAAGATTTGCCATAGTCTGGACCCGTGTGTTGGATCAGGAGGACCGCTGCCCCCGGCTCACTGGAACGCGGATTCGAGGGCCTCGGCCACCAACTCGTCCGGTGGAACGCCCTCGACGGCGGCACGACGCCGGACCTCCCGGTACACTTCCGTCGGGAGCGAGACTGAGAGCTGTCCAGGTTGGATCCCGCTCTCCTCGAGCACCGTCTCCACGCCCCGGCCATCGCTGATCTCGCTCGCGATGGACCGAACTTGGCGGACCGTCAGGTCGTGATCCAGGGTGGCCCACGCGAGGTGATAGCGAGCTTCCCCCCCGAGCCGAGCGATGTGTTTGGCCGCCGTCGGGGCGATCCGGCCCCGGGCCACCTGCACGCGGATCGGGCGGGGGAGGTCGTGGACCCGGGCCCATTTCCGAATGAACGGCACGTTGACCTCCTCACCGGCCCGCTCGGCCGCGGCCTTGTAGGAGCCGGTGGCCCGGACCAAGGCGGCACAGGCGGCCGCGCCGCGGAGCATGTAGAGCTGGTCGGCGTCGGAAGCCGGATCCGTCGCGAACTCGGTGACGACTTCGCTGGCGAGGTCGACGCTCTCGGGGTCATCCGGATCGAACTGGACGGCCTCCCGGGCCCGCTCGCCGGTGATGGCTTGATCCCCACGGATCACCGGCGCCCCGACCGGCGACCGGCGGTCGGTCGGGATCCAATCGTCCTCGGCCATTGGTGTCGATAACCGGTTCGGTGTTTAAAGAGGCACCGCGTACGTCGCGGGCGGCTGGGCCGTCAGGCCTCGAGAGTGTCGCCGATGGCCGGGGCCACCGCGTCGAAGCCAGCCGTTCTGAGTTCGTCTGCGAAGCCCGTGCAGTCGTCGCCGTGGTTGACGATCAGGCTGGCGTCACCGTAGTCGCCCAGGAAATCAAGCAACCCCTCCCGATCGGCGTGCGCCGAGAAATCGTACTGTTCGACCTGGGCGCTCACCGGGATGACCTGCCCGTCGATCTCGGCGCTGCCGGTCTCGAGCAGCTCCCGGCCGGGCGTCCCGTCCACCTGGAACCCGGTCAGAGCGATCTTGTTGACGGGGCGCGATCGGATCGCCGGGACGTACGTCATCGCGGGTCCGCCGGAGAGCATCCCGCTGGTCGTTACGATCACGTTCCCGCCGTCCGCGATCCGTTCGCGCTGCCCGTCGCGACCGGTGACGTAACGCGCATGGGATTTCGCCCGTCGGAGCGCCTCCGGATCCCGGACGAACTCTGGATGACGGCGGAACATTGACGTGACCCGCTGGCCCATGCCGTCGACGTAGCAGGGCACGTCCCGATCGGCCAACACGAGCATGACTTCCTGGGTCCGGCCGATCGCGAAGGCCGGGACCACGACGCTGCCGCCCTCCCAGAGCGTGGTGCGGATGCTCTCGACGAACCGGTCTTCGAGGCTCGCCCGATCGGCGTGTGTCGTGTCGGCGTACGTGCTCTCGGTCACGACCACGTCGGCCGGGGGACGCGCCGTCGAACCGGCCACGATGCGCTGATCCTCGGTGTGATAGTCGCCGGTGTATAGGAGACGTTTGTCCCCGTCGTCGACCAGGACGTGAGCGCTCCCGGGGATGTGGCCGGCGCTGTAGAAGGTCACGCGGTGCCCGGCGGCCTCGAACGGCTCCTCGTAGCCGTGTCGATGCGCGACTTCCGGGACCCGCTTGACTTCCTCCTCGGTGAACGGGCAGTCGTACCGGCCGCCGCGGAGCTTCAAGGTGTCCCGGGCGAGGAGGAGCGCGAGCTCCTCGGTCGGCGGGGTCCAGTGGATCGGTGGCCGGCGGTCACCCGAGAGCAGCGTCGGGATCGACCCCACGTGATCGAGGTGGCCGTGGGACGCGACGACGGCCTCTGGCTCGGGTGTCTCGATCGGAAAGGCCGGCGGGTTCCCGGTTTTGGTCCCGAAATCGAGGAGCAAAGCGTCGTTGACCAGCAGCGCGCTCCGCCCGATCTCGCCGGCCCCGCCGAGGAAGCGGAGCTCCATTCGCCCCGACTACCGGGGGATCGCGTTAGTGTCCGTCGGTTCGCCCGGCCGCTACTCGTCGGATTGCCACCGGCGCACGCCGAACCGCTCGAACCCTCCGTGGGCCAGCTCCAAGGAGCCGATCCACCAGTTCCACCGGTCCGCGAGCCCGTCGTCATCCGGGGCCTGCTCGAGTTCCGCCACGATCCGATCCACGGTCAACGCCGTACCGTCATGGGTTTCGGCCCACCGTTCGGCGTCGACGAGGTCCATCGCCTGCCGCACGACGACCCGACGTTCCGCCGACTCCCCGTCGAACGCCGCGGCGAGGGATCGATCGAGCGCGTCACGGTCCACGGCTATCAGTCCGGCACTGCTGCCTATTTGCCTGCCGGTTGCGACGGCCCCCGTTTCGATGACCTTTTGCACGGCGCGGCGGTGCTGGCAGCCATGGCAGAGTTCCAAGTCGTCGTCGGGGACCCCGATACCGGCGACAGCTACCAGTTCGAGGTGGCCGACAACCAGGCCAACCGGTTTCTGGGGCGGACGATCGGGGAAGAGGTCGACGGCGGCGCCGTCGGGCTCGACGGCTACACGCTCGAGATCAGCGGCGGCTCCGACACCGCAGGCCGGCCGCTCCGGGCGGACATCAGCGGCTCGAACCTGCGGGAGGTCCTCGCTGACGAACGCACGGTGGGCTACAAACCGACACGCGACGGCGAGCGCCGCCGGGTGACTGTTCGCGGCAACGAGATCACCGACGAGGTCGCCCAGCTCAACGCGCGGATCGTCGACCGCGGCGACGCCGACGTGACCGACCTCCTCGACGACGCCGACGACGAGTAATCGCCGATGGGCGAGCGCGTTTCGAGCGAGAACCCTTCGATCAGCACCTTCCGGGCCAGCCTGGCACCGAACGGCGCGACCAGCCGCCCCCGGATCGAACTCCCGGCCGACAGCCGATCGGCCCTGCCCGACAGCCCGGTTCGGCTGGTCCTCGACGGCACCACCTATCACGCGCCGGTTCGGCTAACCGAGTCGGGGCCCGTCATCCAAGGGGCCTATGGGAACGCCCGGCTGGCCCGGTCGCCCGGTGAAGGGACCAATCACCTCCCGGCATGGGTGGACGTGATGGACCTCGCCATCGGCCGGTCAGTCATGGTCGACGTGGTCGTTCCGGAAACCCTCCTCGGAGCCCGGCCGCCGGGCACGACCGTGGTCTATGAACCCGTCGACCCGCCGGCCTCGTCGCTCAAGAGCATCGCCGAGGGCCTCGAGGAGTGACCGACCTCCAGACGTTCCTGGCCGGGGCGGCGCCGGACACCGTCGTGATCCGGCTCTCGGACGCAGCGGTCTCGGATCCGGCCGCGCTGGAGCCGTATGCCGAGCCAGTCGAGGGCGGGCAGGCCCTCGTCCTGGACGGCGCCACCGGCCGCACGGTCTTCCAACGGGCGACGGGCCAGGACCCGATGGCGTTTGCCCAAGCCGCGGGTGATCGCGAGGGCCGGGTCGATGCTGATCTGAGCGGGGCGGCTTGCCCAGCGGACGACGGCGATGGCGGGCACGAGCCACGCATCGTGTTCGCCTTCGCGGAAGCCCAGCACGACGCGGCTGACGGGCTCTATGCGGAGGGACCGGTCATCCACGCGTACGTCCAATGCGGCTGTGGAACGCGGTTCTCGGACCGCTGGGTCGCCGAGGGTTCGTAGGCGGCTTTACTCCTCTTCGTCAGCGTCGGCGGCCGAAACGACCTCGCGGAACGCCTCGAGAATGACCCGTCTGGTTGCTTGGCCCTGGGTCGTCCAGTGGTGGGCGTAGTCGAGCATGTCGTCGTGAATATCCGGCTTGCAGCCGGCGGCCTTCGGGTGCCCGCCGCCGTCCACCCGACCGGCCACCTCGTGGCAGCGATCGAACGCGTCGGTCCCGCGGATGCTGGCGCTGCCCGCCGGTTTCACGATGACGGAGGCGTCGGCGCCGTCCTCCCGCATCGCTTCAGCCACCTCGTTCTGCGAGCAGCGGCCGTAGGTGACGCCGATCCGGTACGGCCCGATGTCGTGGAACTCCGACCGGCGCACCGCCCGTTCGATCCGGTCACGCTTCTCCACCCGCCGTTCCTCGAGGAGTTCGTGGGCCGATTCGGGCAGCTCGGGCCCGTGCTCGCGGACCGTTTCGAGATAGGTCTCCGGTTCCGTCCAGTGGGCGTAGTCGGCGAGGTCACCGCTGCGGGGGTCCTCCCGGAGCCAGAGGTCGTGGTCGCGGGTCACCGCCGCGAGGGTTTCGAATCGGTCGTCGAAATCAGCGCCGGCCGCCCGGAGCTCCCGGAGCGTGACGTCGGCGGCACACTCGGTCTCGGAATCGCCGACGACGAGCTCGACGCCGGCGTCCTCCACGTGCGCACGGACCTCCTCGGACCACTGGTGGTGATCGTGCCAATACGCCTCGCCGACGACCTCGAGCGCGGCATCGAGCGGCTCCTCGAGCCACGAGACACGGTCGGGACAGAGGTCACAGACGAACAGCTCGGCGTCCGGCTCGGCGTGCTCCGCCACGAACTCGAGGCCCGTCGAGAGCTCGTGGGGCCCCGTCGGAATCAGCGCCGCGTCGTCGTAGACCTCTCGTATCATGGCCGCGCAGGCCAGGCCATCGGCGTCGGGATCCGCAACCACCACGACCGAATGCCCCTCCAAGGCCGCTGCGGCCGCTTCCTCCTCGCGATCCGCCTCGACCGAATCGGGAACGAAGAACCCCGGCCCGGGGAGCAGCGACCGACGCTCCGGCGAGAGCGTCTCCGGATCGATCAACGATTCGTCCATACGGCTCGGACCGTCCCCGCCGTGAAAGCCGGTTCGGTCGGCCGCTACAGCTCGGCCTCGATGGCCGCTCGGATCGTGGTGAAGCCGGGGGTGTTCACGGGCTCGTCCTGCACGAAAACCGTCGGGGTGGCATCGACGCCGCGCTCGATCCCGGCCTCGCGATCGGCTTCCACGACCGGCCGATAGGTCTCTTCCTCGGCGGCCGTCCGGACGGCGTCCGGGTCAGCGCCCACTTCCGCGGCCAGCTCAGCGATCAGGTCCATCGTATACAGGCCGGCGTTCGGGAACAGGCGTTTGGCGTACGCGAAGAAGGACTCGTCGCCTTGACGGTCCTGGACGGCCCGGGCGGCACTGGCGACGGGCCACGACCAGTCGTCGACGGGGATCGGGAAGTCGTGGTGCTCGTACCGGACGGTCCCGGGCTCGATGTAGGTGTCCCGCAGTTGGGGGAACACCTCCTCGTTATAGGTCGCACAATGGGGGCAGGAGAAGTCCTCGTAGACCGCGACGGTCACGTCGGCGTCCGGGTCTCCCAGGACCGGCTGGGGGAGATCGGGGGCGGCCTCGGTGGTCGCCTCTGCCCCGCGTCCGCCGAGGCAGCCGGCGGCCAGTGTGGCCGCCGTGAGGCCCAATCCGCCGAGGAACTCGCGACGCCGCCTCATCGTGGTCGGCCACCGGTGCAGGGTGCTCGAGACCGGTCTCCAAACGCTGATCGGGCGGACTCGCTCATGCGGAGGCCGGCTCACTGGCCGGTGCCTCGAGCTGCCGCACGGTTAACACCGGGACCGGACAGGTCCGCACGACCCGCTCGGCGACCGACCCGACGAGGAAGCGGTTCTCGCCATGGCGGCCGCGGGTGCCCATTGCCACGGCATCGACGTCTTGAGCCCGGGCATACTCGCTGATGACCTGCGGGGGTCGCCCCTCGCGGATCACCGGGACGACCTCGCCCGGCGCCCGCCCCTCGACGCTCTCGATCGCCTGCCGCCCGCGCTCCTCCAGCGCCTCCCGGAGCGCGTCGCGGACGGGTTCGGGCGCGGCCTCGATGTCGCCGCTGTCCACCACGTAGAGGGCGTGGACCGTCGCATCGAACCGCCGCCCGAAGTCGAGGGCGACATCGACGGCCCGCTCGACGCTCTGGGAGCCGTCGGTCGCGATGACCAGGGAGTCGAACATAGCTGTGCCTCCGGGCGGCCGGGCATAAAGGGCGTCGACCTGTCGCGACTCCAAGTTCGAGGCCCCGCCGACCTCGGAGCCTTTTTGCACGCGCGGGGCCGACCCCGGACCATGGACGGCGCGCCCTCGTTCGATACGGTCCTCGTCCCCGTCGACGGGAGCGACGAGTCCTCGCTGGCGGTCGAATACGCGGTCGCGATCGCCGAGCGGTACGATGCGGGTGTGCACGTCATGTACGTGCTGGGCGAGGTCGCCACGCGCGCCATCGAGAACGGCCGGGTCGATGACGCCGACGTCGTCGCGGAAGCCGAGTCCGTGCTGGCCGAGGCGGAACCGATGGCCGCCGAGCACGGGGTGGCCTTCTCACACTCGACGGCCTATGGGTTCTCCGTCGACCGGAAACTCACCCATCCGGGGAGCGTGATCCTCGACGCCGCCGATCAGATCGGGGCGGATTTCCTCGTCATTCCCCGGGAATCGGCCCGGGAGGAATCCGCCGACGTCCTCGAGAAGGCGGCCGAGTACGTCCTCCTCTACGCCAGCCAGCCCGTGCTCTCGGTCTAGGAATCGTTACCTTCGACCGCCGCTGGGTCGGCGAGCCCCGCCGCCATCTCCAGCTCGAAGGACCCCGCGTTCGTCGTCTCGAAGCCGACCCCTTTGTAGAGCGAGACCGCCGCCCGGTTCCAGCGTTCGACGGTCAGCCAGACGCGGTCGACACCGTCGGCCGCCCCGGCTCCCAAGAGGGCCTCGACGAGGGCGGTCCCGATGCCGGCGCCCTGGTAGTCCTGGTGGACGAAGATGGCGAGCTCGTAGCCCTCGTTGCGGTCGGGTACCAGGACGGCGTGGCCGGCGACCGTCTCGCCGTCCCAGGCCAGGACGTTGACGCCATCGTCATCAAGGAGGGTATCGAGCCAGTCCTGAACGGCCGGAGCATTCGATGGCGGGATGCCCTGCGCGCGGTCGGCCGGATCGAACCGATCGTACATCCGGGCGAGGGCCTCCCGTTCGGACTCCGCGACCCGACCTGCTCCGAACCGGCGGATGTCGATCCTACGTCCCTCGCCGTCCGTGAAGGCCCGTGGCGGTGGCTCGAACGGTCCGATCGGCTCATCGGGGTAGCGACGCGGCGTCGTCATCGGACGAGGGTCACGGTCACGGTCGCGTTGAGCACCACGTACTCGGCGATGCGGCCGATGTCGATCTTGCCCATCGGGCTCTCCTGACCGCCGCCGAGGACGATCTCGTCGAACCCCTCCGTTTCCGCCATGGTCACCAGTGCCGCCCCTGCCTCTCCTTCCACCCGGCGAACCGTCGCGTCGATGGCCGCCTCGTCCAACCGGTCCTGGACCCGCTCTGCGATCGCGTCGGGGGCCAAGTCAGTCGTCGGGTTCTCGAGGACGGCCACGGTGAGCTGATCCCCCGTCAGCTGGACCCGATCGACGGTCCGCTCCAGCGCGAGGAAGGCGTCGTCGCTGCCGCCGATCCCCAACAGCACCTGCATCGAGCGGGCCTACGCGGCCACCCGTCAAAACCTTCGCCCCCGGCGATACCCCTATAGGCCCGCCCGAGGAAACGGGGGCCATGGTGGACGACCCCGAGGACCCGGCGGACGAACCCGCTGGGGAACCTTCCGCGGGGTCGGGGGAGGGACCGGAGGGCGACGGGCCGGAGGGCGTCGGGCCGGCCCTCTCGGTCGAAGCCGCCGTCGACGAGCTGGAGGCGGTCGGCGAGGCGGGCGCGACCCCAGGGACCGCGGAACTCCGGGAGAACGTCGAGGACGCGGCGGCCGAAGCGGCGGCGCTCGCTCGGGCTGCCGAGTCCTCCCTCGATCGGTCCGATGAAGCCAGCGACATCCCGGCCGACGTCCGGGCCTACGACCGCTTCAGCAAGATGGACCGGTCGACCTACGACCGCGTCAACGAGTTCCTCCGGGATCGGACCTATATCACGGCCCGGGAGTGGGCCATCGCGCGGCTCTGTGCGGACTTCCGAACGGCGACCGGCGTGGAGATGACCAAGATCGGCAAACACCTCCCCGAGCTGGTGCCCTTCATGACGGACACGTACTCGCCGCAAGCCGTCAACCAGGCCCGGTCCGCCTTCGAGGGGAAGGTCCGGAAGTCGGGCGCGACCTTCCTCTATGGCGCGATGAGCGGCTTCTTCACGGCCGACGAGCTCGACGACGTGATGTACGAAGTCACGGAGGTCGCGAAGTTCCTCCTGGAGGTCGAGGGCGTCGACCTGACGGTGGACGAGGAACTGGCGGCCGAGGAGCGGATCTCGAGCGTGATGCGGGAGGTCCGGCAGGCGAGCGAGGAGCTCCGCCACGAGGGGATCGAGTGTCCGGAGTGCGGTCACCACATCAACGAGCCCGGTGCTCACTCCGAGAGCGAATAGGGGCGAGCGGGCCGACGGTCAGTCCGACGGAAAGACCAGTTCCGGCTTCTCGATCGTGAACGTCACGACCCGGTCCCGTTTGAGCGGGTGGACGAAGACGTTCAGGTGCCCGGTGTCGTGGGCGCGATCGGCGAGCGTCCGGGCGTCGTCGCCCTGTTGGGGATAGAACGCGGGGAACACGGCGGCGACCTCGGCCTCCGGATCCCGGAGCACGAAGACCAGGAACATGATCCCCCCGGCGGCCCGCCGGAAGACCGCCGTCTCGCCGAACTCCGCCTCCGCTTCGAGTTCCGCTTCCAGGCGATCGAACTCGTTGTCCGCGACCATGACGTCCAGCCCGGAGTCGGCTTCGGCCTCCCGGATGCGGGTGGTGACGTCCCCGGGATGGAGCGTGACGGTCGACCAGCCGTCGGCCTCGAGTTCCTCGGCCGTAGCCTCCAGATCGGCCTCGAGGTCCTCCCAGTGCTCGCTGAGACTCTCCGACGGGAGGTCGTGATCCATGCCTCCAGTCGATGCAGCCAACGGATAGCGTTTTCGTCAGCGATTTCTCGTCTCAATTGTCGATTGCAAGAAACAGTATGTTTTTACGGGTTACGTACACACTACAGTGATATGCCAGTCGACCCAGACGACTTGTCACGCCGATCGTACCTGAAGTTCGCCGGTGCTGCCACCGCGACTGTGAGCCTGGCAGGGTGTACTGGCGGCGATGGTGCTGGCACCGATACAGCCACGCCGGCGCCGGAGGAGACGGAGATGCCGGAAGAAACGGAGATGCCGGAAGAGACGGAGATGCCGGAGGACACCGAAACCGAGACCGAGGAGCCGGTCAGGTCCGACATCCAGGTCGGCATCACGATGGGGAACATGGACTCCGGTCTGGACCCCCAGGACCACGCCGAGACTAACACCGACATCGTCGTTCGACGCGCCTACGAGCGACTCCTCGATCGGGCCGTCGACGGGTCGGTCATCCCGGGCCTCGCACGGGAATGGCAGCGGGCCGAGGAGGGGGCGGCGTACTTCCAGCTCCGGGAGGGCGTCACGTTCCACAACGGCGATCCGCTGACCTCGGAGGACGCCGCGTTCAGTATTCGCCGCATCGTGTTCGACGACGTCGACTTCGTGAGCCCCCAGAGCGGCGATCTGGGCAACGTCACCGGTGTCCAGCCGGGAGAGCGGGCTGTCACGGTGCTGTTCGAGTCGCTGAACCCGATCGCCTTCCAGCTGTTCGCGACGAACGGCGAGATCATGCAGAAGTCCTGGGTGCAGGAGAACAGCACCGACTTCATCAACCAGAACGCGAACGGCACGGGGCCGTTCGAGTTATCCAGCTATGATTCCGGGAACGAGGTCGTCTTCGACCGGTTCGACGACTACTGGGATGGGGCGGCACAGGTCGGCGGCGTCACGCTGAACGCCTCGACCGAGGCGAGCACCCGGGTGAACCGCCTGCTGGCCGAGGAGTCGGACATCGTGACGAACGTCCCGCCCCAGGAAGTCTCGCGGGTGCAGAGTTCCGACGTCGCGGCCATCCAGGCCGTCCCGAGTACACGGATCATCTTCCTGCAGATGCGCTTCGACGTGGAACCGTTCTCGAGCGTGAAGTTCCGACAGGCGATGAACTACGCCGTCGACGTCGAGAGCATCATCGAGAACGTCCTCAACGGGTTCGGGAAGATCACGGGGCAGCCGACCCTCTCGGAGTTCGTCGGCCATGACCCGGACATCGAACCGTATCCCCACGACCCGGACCAGGCCGAGCAGCTCGTCGAGGAGTCCGGCCACGCTGGCGCGGAGATCACGCTCCAGACGCCGATCGGCCGGTACCTGAAGGACGTGGAGATCGCTCAAGCCGCGGCGAATCAGATCAACTCGCTGTCGAACGTCACCTGCGAGGTGCAGCAGCGTGACTTCGCGGCGCTCGTGCAGGACCTGCTCACCGGGAACATCGAGGACAAGCCGCACTTCAACCTGCTCGGCTGGGGCAACGGGGAGTTCGACGCCTCGCAGACGATCGGGCCGCTGCTCACCAGCGACGGGTTCCTCACGATCCTCAAGAACGACGAGGTCGATCAGCTCATGCAGCAGGCGGCGAACGAACCCGACCCGGAGGCCCGCGAGGAGACCCTCCAACAGGCGAACCAGAAGCTGCACGAACTCGCCCCGTGGGTCTTCATGCATCAGCAGTTCAGCGTCTACGGCGTCTCCAACCGAATCGACTGGGAGCCGCGCCCCGACGAGGACATCGACCCGTATCGGGCCTCACCCAACTGACGAACGAACCCCCAAGGTCGGATCGTATCGATGGCGCTCGGTCGGTTTCTGATCAAGCGGAGCCTGCAGGGCTTGTTGGTGGTCTGGGGCGTCATCACCATCGTCTTCCTCCTCCGGTTCATCACGCCCGGCAGCCCGATCGACGCGGTGTCCCCGTTGGATGCCGATGCGGAAACCCGTCAGGCGATCGCCGAGGAGCTGGGCCTCAACCAACCGCTCTACGTCCAGTACGCCCAGTACCTCGGGGACCTCCTGCAGGGTGACATGGGGTTCTCGTACATCAAGGGCCAGAACGTCGCCGGGCTGGTGTTTCTCAAGCTGCCGGCCACGGTGGAGTTGGCCGTGGCGGCCACGATCGTCGCCATCGCGCTCTCGATCCCGCTGGGCGTGATCAGCGCGACCCGCCGCAACCAGCCGGTCGACTACGGCGCGACGATGTTCTCCCTCGGCGGCATCAGCACGCCGAACTTCTGGCTCGGGATCATGCTGATCCTGCTGCTCGCGGTCCAGTTCGATATCTTCCACACTAGCGGCCGCGGGGTCCACGTGGGCGATGTCGCCCTCTCCATCGTGAGCTCCGACCCGTTCCTGGAGACGCTCGTCCAATGGCTGAAGTTCATCACGCTGCCGGCGATCTCGCTGGGCACGTATTTCACGGCCCTCATCACCCGGCTGACCCGCTCCGGCATGCTCGATCAGCTCGGCCAGTCGTACATACGGGCGGCGCGGGCGAAGGGCCTCCCGGAGACGCTGGTGCGGTACAAACACGCGCTCCGGAACACGCTGGTCCCGGTGGTAACCGTCCTCGGGCTCCAGCTCGGCACGCTCATCGGCGGCGCGGTCATCACTGAGGCGGTCTTCGCCTGGCCCGGGCTCGGGACGCTCGTGATTCAGAGCATCAACGTGCGGGACTGGCCCACGCTCCAGGGAAGCCTCATCGTGATCGGCGTCAGCTTCGTCATCGTAAACATCGCCGTGGACACGCTCTACGCGTACCTCGACCCGAGGGTGGCCTACGACTGATGGTTTCGCCACGGATCATCCGGAACCTCAAGCGCGAGTTCCGGCGGAGCGCCCTCGCGAAGACCGGCCTGGTTCTCGTGTTGGTGGTCCTGCTCAGCGCGATCTTCGCGCCGTTCATCGCCCCGCACAACCCGACGGCCCAGGACCTCGACAACGCGCAGCAGCCGCCGTTGGGCTTCTCGCGAACGGTCGAAACCACGTCATCGCAGCTGGTCAACGGTTCCGTCCAGCTCGTCAACGAGACCAAGCAAGTCAATGCGACGGCCGAGCACCCGCTGGGGACTGACTCGCTGGGCCGTGACATGTTCTCGCGGGTGGTTTACGGTGCCCGCACCTCCCTCATGGTGGGCATTCTCGGCACCTTGCTGGCAGTCGTGCTCGGTGTCACCGTCGGGCTGACGGCCGGCTACAAACGGGGGCTCGTTGACGACGCGTTGATGCGGTTCGCCGACGTCTCGCTCGCGTTCCCCTCACTGGTCCTGGCGATCGCCCTGATCGGGTTATGGGGCCGGGCGGCCGTTCCGGTGCCGGACCCGTTCGTGAAGCTGGGGTTGGTCAGCGGCATGCCGGAGACCTTCGTCCTCCCCGGGACCGTCATCATCGTCGTCGGCCTCGTGAACTGGGTGTGGTTCGCCCGGGTCGCGCGGGGGGAAGCGCTCTCGATCCGGGAGGAGGAATACATCAAGGCGGCGAAGGCGATCGGCGCGAGCGATGCCCGGATCATCACCAACCACGTGTTGCCGAACGCCGCCACGCCGATCCTCGTCCTCGGGACGATCCAGATCGCGGCGATCATCCTGCTGGAGAGCGCGCTGTCGTTCCTCGGCTTCTCCGGGACGACGCTCTCCTGGGGCTTCGACATCGCCCAGGGCCGGAACTACCTCTCGTCGTCCTGGTGGATCGCGACGATGCCGGGGCTCGCCATCGTCATCGCGGTCATCGGGATCAACCTGCTGGGCGACCTCCTGCGTGACGCGCTGGATCCCGGTATCGAGGGGGAGGGCGGCGTATGACGGGCCGGGACCTGCTGCGGGTCCGGGACCTCTCCACGCGCTTTTTCACCGAGGAGGGGCAGGTCAACGCGGTCGAGCAGGTCTCCTTCACCGTCCGCGAGAACGACATCCTCGGTATCGTCGGGGAGTCCGGCTCGGGGAAATCGGTGACCGCGCTCTCGCTTATCGATCTCATCGAATCCCCCGGGCGGATCACCGGCGGCGAAGTCTGGTATCGCGAACCGTCGATCGCTGAGGAGTTCCGCGACAGCCGTCCGGACGCCGTCGACGGGGAGTTCATCGACCTCCAACAGCTGCCGGCCGGCGTCCGCCGGTCGCTCCGCGGGTCCAACTTCAGCATGATCTTCCAGGACCCGATGAGCAGTTTCAACCCCACGATCACGGTCGGCGAACAGATCGCCGAGGCGGTCCAGGTCCAGCGACGGGCCAGCGCGAACCCGCGGAGCACCCGCTCGCGCACCCAGGGGTACGGCCTCGGGCAGTTCTTCGCGGACGGCATCGTCCCCGGACGAGGGTACACCGACGAAGCGAGCCTCGACCGGGCCATCGAGCTGCTCGAGCAGGTCGGGATCCCCGACCCCGCCGACCGCGCCGAGGAATACCCCCACCAGTTCTCGGGCGGGATGCTCCAGCGGGCGATGGTCGCCCAGGCGCTCGCCGGCGAGCCCGACCTCCTGATCGCGGACGAGCCGACCACCGCGCTCGACGTCACGATCCAGGCCCAGATCCTGAACCTGCTCGAACGGCTCCAGGACGAGCGCGGTATGAGCGTCCTGCTGATCACCCACAACCTCGGCGTGATCGCCCGGATGTGTGACCGGGTGTGTGTCATGTACGCCGGCGAGATCGCCGAGCGGGGGACGCTGAGCGACGTCTTCGAGGAGGCCGTGCATCCGTACACGACGGGCTTGCTCGGGAGCATTCCGGACCTGGACGAGCCCGCGCCGCGGCTACAGCCGATCGAGGGCAACGTGCCCGACCTCATCGACGCCTCGATGGGTGACCGCTGTTACTTCGCCGACCGGTGCCCGAAGGCGATGGAGGAGTGCCTCTCGAAACCGGACGAGTTCGAGATCGATGGCGAGCACGGCGCGAAGTGTTACCTGGCCGAGCAGGACTACGAGCCGGCGCGGGCGCTGCCGGAGGAGTACTTCGAGGAGGAATCCGCATGACCGAGCCCCTGCTCCGGGTCGAGAACCTGACGAAGTACTACTTCGAGGGGGATACGCTCTTCGACCGACTCCTGCGGCGCGAGCCGACGAGCGTGAAAGCCGTGGACGGGATCAGCTTCGATATCGAGCGCGGCGAGACCCTCGGGCTCGTGGGGGAGTCCGGCTGTGGCAAGTCGACCGCGGGCGAGACGCTACTGCACCTGCGAGAACCGACGGACGGAGCCGTTTACTTCCGCGGGGAGAACGTGTTCGAGCTGGATGACCTCGACGCCTTTCGCCGCGAGGCGGGCATCGTCTTCCAGGACCCGTTCTCCAGCCTCGACCCGCGGATGACCGTGGGCGAGATCATCACCGAACCGCTCGACGTGCACGGCTTGCCGGACCCGGACGCGGAGTCGGAGCGGTCGCCACGGGTGAGTGCCGGGGGTGGCGTGGCGGTCGACGTGGCTGTCTCCGGGGACGCGGACCTGCTGCTGGGCGAGGACGACCTCCGGATCGACGTCGCGCACATTCAGGGCTCGGCGGAGGACGTGCAGGGCGAGCACGTGGAACCACTTCCGGCTGGTGGCACGCTCCGGGTCCGGCTCGAGCCGTCCCACGACCACCTCGACCTCGACGTCACCGTGCAGTCGGCGGACCCGCTCTCCGTCGCTATCGAACTCGGGACCGACCTGAAACCGGCCGGCGTTCGCCGCCAGCGGGCGATGGACCTCCTCGAACGGGTGGGGCTCTCGGCCGCCCAGGTCGACCGCTATCCCCACGAGTTCTCGGGCGGCCAGCGCCAGCGCGTCGGCATCGCCCGGGCGCTGGCACTCGAGCCGGCGTTCATCGTGCTGGACGAGCCGGTCAGTGCCCTCGACGTCTCGGTGCAGGCCCAGATCCTGAACCTGCTCGCCGACCTCCAGGAGGAGCTCGGGCTGACGTACCTCTTCATCGCCCACGACCTGTCCGTCGTCCGGCACATCTCCGACCGCGTCGCCGTGATGTACCTCGGCAACATCGTGGAATCGGGCCCCGTCGAGGAGATCTTCGAGTCGCCGGGCCATCCGTATACCGAGGCCCTCCTCGAGAGCGTGCCGCGGGCCGACGTCGCGGAACACGGCCGGGAGGTGGAGGTCCTCGAGGGCGACGTCCCGTCGCCCCGGGACCCGCCCACCGGCTGCCGGTTCCGGACGCGTTGTCCGGCGGTGATTCCGCCGCCAGACATCTCGATCGAGCAAGCCGATTACCGCGCGGTGATGGACGTCCGGGAACGCCTCGAGGCCGGGGAACTGACCCCCGAATCGGCCCGGTCGAACGCCGCAGACGCGCTCGGGACCGCCGAGCCCGACCCGGACGCGGTGGCCCAATGGCTTTCGGACTCGATGGACTGTGAGTTGTCCGGCCGGAACGCCGAGGCGCTGGAAACCGCGTTCCGGGAGCTGGCCGCCGATCGGCCGGACTCCGCGATCGACACCCTGGCCGACCGGTTCACCAGCGTCTGTGAACGTCAGCGCCCCGGACTCGGCGACGTGGAGCACCCGTCGGCTTGCCATCTGCAGGAGGACGCGACCGCGTGGCTCGATGAACGGCTCGCGGCGGACGACGGATCCGCGCCAGACTCGGGTGCCGACGCGGACGCGGCGGCTGACTGACTCAAGTGCGTCGAACGTTCTCGCCGCCCGCACCGCTGAACGTGCCGTCCCGGTAGACGAACTCGCCCCGGACCATGGTCCAGGTCGGAAAAACACCGGCCCGCCCCTCGAACGGGGTCCAGTCGACCTTGGTGTGCAGCTGTTCGGCCCGGATCTCTCGTGGAGCGTCCGGATCGACGAGCACGAGGTCCGCCTGCCGGCCGGGTTCGACCAAGCCTTTGCCGGACAGGCCGAAGCGGGCGGCCGGGTTCGCGGCCGTGAGATCCCGGACCCGCTCGTAGCTCAACCGGCCCCGGCGGGCCGCTTCCAGCAGGAGGGGGAGCGCCGTCTCGACGCCCGGCACGCCGCTGGGCGCGTCCCAGACCGCGGCGTCCTTCTCGGCTCGGGTGTGGGGAGCGTGGTCCGTCCCGATCATGTCAACCGTGCCGTCGGCCACGCGGTCGAAGAGGGCGGCCCGGCGGGCCTCGCTCCGGAGCGGGGGATTCATCTTCCCGAAGGTCCCGAGCGCCTCGAGGTCGTCGCGGGAGCAGAACAGGTGGTGGGGCGTCACCTCACAGGTCAGCCCGGCGGCCACCGCGGTGTCGACGCCCGCCGGGGTCGAGGTGTGGGCGACATGCAGCGACGTCTCCTGCTCGTTGGCGATGGCGCCCGCCCGTTCGATGGCACGCAGTTCGGCCTGCGGGGTTCGGTACGCGCTCCACGCATCGATGTCGTTGCGCTTACGCGCGGAGGTGTCGAACTCCTCGGCCGCTTCGGCGTGGACTGTGACCGGGATGTCCTCGGCCGTGGCTCGTTCAACCGCCGCTTCGAACAGGCCATCGGAGATCCCCATTTCGCCGGTCGAGTCCGCGAGGAACACCTCCCCGAGCGCGACGATCGGCTGCTCGAAGAGCGTGTCCGGGTCCCAGTCCGGGACGACCCCGCCGTTGAGGCCCCAATCGACGCACGAGCCCTCGGCGAGGTCGGCCTTGGTGGCGAACGCGGCCCCGTCGACGGTCGGCGGATCCGTGTTCGGTTGGTCGACGACCGTCGTCACGCCGCCGGCCGCTGCGCTCCGACTTCCCGTGGTCCAATCCTCCTTGTGCCCGAACCCCGGCTCCCGGAAGTGCACGTGGACGTCGATCATCCCGGGGAACAGCCGGTGCCCGCGGGCGTCCAGGCGCTCGCGGCCGGTGAGCTGCTGGCCCACAGCGTCGATGACGCCCGATTCGCGGTCGACGCGGACGTCGCGGCGCCGACCATCGGCCAGCGTCGCGTCCGCGATTACCAGCATCGCCCCGAGCTGGGTGCCCGGCTGACCTACAACCTTGTGGTCGGTCGCACGGGGGCGTTCAGGCGTCCACGGATTCGACCTCGACCGCCTGGTCGTCGACCATGGTGTCACACAGCGTCTCCACGACTGCGTCCGGCTCGGCCCGCCCGCCGGCGCGTTCGATACTCCCGACGCTGTCGGGGTCGAACGGGAGGCCGAGAGCTTCGTACACCGGCTCGATGACCGCCGCGATCGACTGGTGCCCGTCGACGACGACGATCCCGCCGACCAGGGCCGCGTCACGCTGGACCCGTTGGGCGAGCCCGGCGATCTTGCCCCGCCAGGAGAGCGAATGGTTCCCCGGACAGAAGGTGTCGGCCGGCTCCCCCCGTTGGGCCGGGACGCCGAGCCGCCAGAGCGCGCGCTGGACGGCCTTCGTCGCCGCCTCGTAGCGCTCGTCCAACCCGCTCCGGAACTCGTCGATGGGAGCAGCCTTCGCGATGGCCACGGTCGAGCCCGTATACGCGACCGCGTGGCCGCCGGTTTGTCGCTCGTGCGGGGGATACCCGTATTCGATAGCGGTCTCGCGGGCGGTATCATAGCCCTTGGCTCGTGCGTCCCGCCGCCCGAAGGAGAGCTGCTTCGGGGGCTGCCAGACCCGCAGGGCCGGTTCGTCGGCCTCCACGACCCGTTGGAGCATCTCGGCCGTCCGGTCGCGGTCAGCCGCCGGGTCCTCGAGGCGGCCACGGAGGACGCGCATCGGCTCCCGATTGCGCCCGACGCGGCTAAACCGTACCGCTCCGTGGAACTTGCCATGGTCCGGCTCCCGGCCTCGGTTTGCCGCCAGTACGCGGCGCTCAGCCGGTACAATTCGCCGTACCACGCCCACCGGGACGGTCGGGCGGTCGACCTGTATCCGGACTCCGGAACCCCGAGCCCGGTCGCCGGCGAGGTCGTCCGCCACCAACGGGTGTCCTGTCCGACCCGGTCGTACGCTGAACCCCACGACCACCTCCTCGTCGTGGACACCGGGGACTTCCTGGCTCGCCTGCTCCACGTCGAACCGTCCGTGGCGGTGGGGGATCGCGTAACCGTCGGGGACGACCTCGGCCGGCTGGTCCGCTCTGGCTACTTCGCCCCGTGGGTCGACAACCACCTCCATCTCGGCTTCCGGCCACCGGACGGCAACGCACTGCGGGCGGCCGGGTCCCTCCCGCTGGAGCTCGGCGTTTCCATCGAGCCCGTCGCCTGGGACGGTGTCGGCACCGTCATCGAGACCGGGCCGACCCACGTCCGCCTCGACGCGCCGGCACATCCGGATCCCGGCGGCCCGTTCGCGGGGATCGGCGCGACAGTCGGGAGTCCCACCGGTGAGCAGCTCCGCGCGCTCGACGGCGGCCTGCCGCATTACGGCGGAGCGGGACTCGACGGCGGCGGGGACGGACCCGTGATGCTGCTGGAGACGACCGTTGGAGAGGCCGATCAGGGGCAGGTGACGTGGACGGATCTCGAGGTGCTGGCGAACGGCGAGCCCGTGTCCGGGGTGTCCCTCGGCGCGTTCCGCGACCGGCTGGGCGCGAAGCTCGTCTCCTGGTCGGGGCCGCCGGCAGCCCTGGGCGACGCCGTCGAGGTAACGATCAAGCCCGCCTGACCTGGCGTCAGTCCTCGGGCACGGGGGCCCCCGGCGTACCGGTGGTGTCAACGACGGCCTCCTTCCAGGTACCGCGGGTGAACCAGAGGCCGGCGCCGATGGCCCCGATGACGTGTCCGGCCGCCATGCCGTACCAGATCCCGGCTGGCCCGAGGCCGGCGACGAACGAGAGCACGTAGACCAACGGGACGCGGGCGATCCAGAGGGTCAGCACCGAGAACGCCAGCGCCGTTTTCGTGTTGCCAGCCCCGCGATAAGCCCCGAGCAGCACCTGGAGGACGCCGATGAAGACGAACTCGACGCTCCGGATGCGCAGGTACTCGGCGCCGAAACGGATCGTGGCGGCGGCGTCAGCCGTGCCCGTGGCCATGAAGACCGAAACGATCCGGGTCGGAATCGCCGCCGCGATCACGGCGGCGATGAACAGGACCGCGACGGCGACCTTGCCGGCCATGTAGACCGCCCGTTCGGCCCGTTCGGCCTGCTCGGCACCGAGGTTCTGACCGACCATCGTGTTGGTCGCGCGGCCGAGCCCGAGCGCCGGCAGGAAGACCAGCGAGACCAGCCGGTTGCCCAGTCCGTAGGCGGCGACGACTGGCGGGGCATAGGTGACGACCATCGCGGTCAGGGTCAGGAGCGCGGCCGCGCTCATCGATTGCTCGACCGAGGTCGGCACGCCGATCCGCACGATGTCGGCGATGACCGAGAGATCGGGCACCAGGTCCTGCAGCGAGATCGAGGGCCCGACCGTGGTCGCGATGAGGATGTAGAACCCCATGACGGACGCCACCCCGCGGGAGATGACCGTCGCGTACGCCGCCCCCTCGATACCCAGCGCCGGCGCGCCGAACCAGCCGAAGATGAGGACCGGATCGAGGAGGACGTTGAGCAGGACCGAGAGCGCCATGATCCGCATGGGGGTCCGGGTGTTGCCGTAGCCGCGCATGAGCGCCTCGAACACGAAGAAGCCGAACAGGAACGGCATCCCCAGGAAGAACACCTTCATGTACTCGCTGGCGAGCGGCACTACCTGGGCGGTCGTTGCGGGCGAGCTGGGGAGGACGCCGAGCATGGCATCCGTCAGCAGGAAGCCGACCAGCCCGAGCGAGACGGCCACGAGGCCGACGAAGGAGAACGTCTGTCCGGCGACCGTACCGGCCGAACCCTCGCTGTCCGCGCCCGTATACTGGGCGACCAGGATGGCTCCGGCGGCCGTGAACCCGCCCGCCACCGAGATGGTGAGGAAGACCAGGGGAAACGCCAGGCTCAGCGCGCCGACGGCGTCGGCCGAGAGCCGGCCGAGCCAGAGCGTGTCGACGACGTTGTAGGCGACCTGGAGCAGCTGGATGACGACGATCGGCCAGGCGAGGCGGAACAGCGGCCGAGCCAGCCCGCCCTCGGTGATGGTCGATCGCGCCGCCGTGTCGGCCACTGTTCGGGCTGGGAAGCGGGCGGGTTAGTAGGCGTTGGTTCTGACCCGGCTTCGTCCGCGGCGGGACGATCCGTTCAGAACGGACCGGCCCTCAGGGCGATTCCCGGGTCTCGATACTGAGATCCGACTGCGGGTAGGCGACGCACGTCAGCGTGTAGCCGTCGCCGAGTTCGTCCTCGTTGAGCATCTCCTGGTTGTTGTGCACCACGAAGTCCTCGGCGGGGCCGTCAGTGATGTGGCCGCCGCAGGAGAGACACTGGCCCTCCCGACACGCGAAGGGGAGGTCCCACCCCTCGTCCTCGCCCGCGTCGAGGATCGTCTCGTTCTCGGCGACCTCGATCGTGGCGCCCTCCTTGACGAAATCGACCTCGAAGGTGTCGGCTTCGTCGTCCGACAGGGACCACGGGCCGTCCTCGGCGGCCTCCTCCGCTTCCTCGCCGGCTTCCAGTTCGGCGCCGGCCTCGCCGCCGGTCACCGCGCCGGTCCCGCCGCCGATCGCTCGGCTCGATGGCTCGGGGAACTCGGTCTCCGGGAGCGTCGACGCGCGGTGCTGCAAGAGTTCGTCGGAGACGTCATCGAAGTTCCGCCACTCCGGGCCGCCCTTGTAGTGGAGCGCGACCATCACGAGGACCGCGAGGGCGCCGAGCCCGACGCCCAAGGGGTCAACCATGGCCGCCGGTTCTGGGCCCTCGGATAAGACGATTACGTTCCCCTGCTTGCCGCGGCAACCCCCGGCGCTTGCCGGGCCAGTGTGGTTTATTGGCGTTCGGCTACTTCCCTCCGATACCATGACGACTGTCGACATCGAGTACTGCGTCCCGTGTGGGCACCTCGACCGCGCCGTGCAGACCCAGCGGGAACTCCTCGAGACGTTCGGGCAAGGTCTCGATGGCGTGCAGCTCACGACAGGTGACGGCGGGGTGTTCAAGATCAGCGTCGACGGCGAGGTGGTCTGGGACACTGACGAGGACGGCTACGACCTCGATTCGATCGTCGAGACGGTCGGATCCCGCGTGACTTCCGAAGCGTAAGCAATTACGAGCCCGCGGTTGTCGGCTGACAGCAGTCCGCCACCGATAGCGGAGCCGCTAGACGTCTCCGCGTCCTCGAAGGTGCGCGGTCTTCCCTGACTCAAACGCGGGGTCCGTCAACCGCCGCCTTCAATCCCTTCGGCGCACGACCTCGTGGCCGCCGAAGCCATGCCGGAGCCGGTTGGCGAGCCGCCGACTGAACCGGCCGGCCTCGCCGGTCCGGCTCCCGTGTCGCTCGGCGAGCGCCCCGTAGATCAACGGCACCGGGACGTCCTGTTCGAGGGCCTCCTGCACCGTCCAGGTGCCGGTCGAGCCGCCCCCCACGTGATCGGCCACGTCGCCCAGGTCGTTCCCTTCCTCGTGAAACGCGGCCTCACAGAGCTCGAGGAGGAAGGACCGCACGACCCCGCCGTGGTTCCAGACCCGGGCGACGGCCTCGAGATCGTACTCGTACCGCCCCTCGGAGAGGAGCTCGAACCCCTCACCGTAGGCCTGCATCAGGGCGTACTCGATGCCGTTGTGGACCATCTTCGCGTAGTGGCCGGCCCCGGAGGGTCCCAAGTGGGCATAGCCGTCCGGCCCGGCGGCGATGTCGTCGAAGACCGGTTCCATCGCCCGGTACGCCTGGGCTGGCCCGCCAACCATCAGCGAGAACCCGAGTTCGGCCCCGGCCGGCCCGCCGCTCGTGCCGCAGTCCAGATAGGCGGCCGGACAGGCCTCGCCCCGTCGGACCGAGTCGGCGAAGTGTGAGTTCCCGGCGTCGACGACTATGTCATCGCCTGAAAGGACGGGAGCCAGCGCGTCCAAGGTTTCGTCCACCGGATCGCCCGCCGGCAGCATGAGCCAGATCCGGGCCGGCTCCGCGAGCCGATCGACCAGATCGGTCGGGGACTCGGCGGGCCTGGCGCCGGCGTCGGCGGCGTCCGCGGTCGCCTCCTCGTCGAGGTCGTAGGCCACCACGTCGTGGTCGCCGGCGAGCGACCGGTCGACCACGATCCGACCCATCCGTCCGAGCCCGATTACCCCGAGTTCCATGCCGGGGGCTCGCCGGGGCCGACCGTAGGGGTTGTGGTTGTCGTGGTCGTCCGATGGGGGGCGGTGATACAAACCGGCCAGCGGACACAACCTATATGGCTCCCCGGGTTTTAGGTACGCCTAAAGATGTCCGGATCACGCTGGCGCCGAGCGCTCGACCGCCTGCCCAGCACCGGCGCCAGGCGGCCCGACCTCTCGCTGGCTGCCTACCGGACGGCGTTCGAGGCCGAGGACCTCGGTGACGAGGACTAACCGCTAGGGGCGACTCGGCAGCCATCTCCGTTTCGGCAGCCGCCAGGCCGGCAAGTCTTTGTCGACCGCCGCTGATCCGACGCGCATGTTCGGGACCAGCGGTATCCGGGGGCGGGCTGGCGTAGAGGTCACTCCTGCCCTGGCGCTGTCGGTGGGTCAGGCGCTGGCCCCGGATGCTGATCGGGTCGTGATCGGCCGGGACCCGCGCGATACCGGCATCGCCCTCGCTGACGCACTCTCGTCCGGGCTGACGGCTGCCGGCGTCGACGTCGTGCGGCTCGGGGTTGTTTCGACCCCTACCGTCGCCCGGAGCGTCGCCTGGCGTGACGCCGACGCCGGCGTTTCGGTCACCGCGTCCCACAATCCGCCCCCCGACAACGGCCTGAAGCTCTGGCAGCCCTCCGGCCAAGCGTTCGATGCCGCCCGCCGGGCGGTCATCGAGGAGCGCCTCGACGCCGACCAGGCGAAGACGGCTCGGTGGGACGAGTGGGGGCGGGAGTCCACGTGGCACGGCGCCGTCGAGCGCCACGTCGAGGCGGTCTGTGCGGCGGTCCCGGCCCTGGACCCGCTCTCGATCGCGGTCGATGTGGGCAACGGGACGGGCGGCGTCACGTTGGACGTCCTTGATCGCCTCGGCGCCGACGTGACGGCGCTCAACGCCCAGCCGGACGGTCGGTTCCCCGCCCGCGAGAGCGAGCCCACGGCCGAGTCGCTGGAGGCCCTGCGGCGGTTCGTGGCGGCGGGGGACAGTGATCTGGGGGTGGCCCACGACGGGGACGCGGATCGGCTCATGGCGGTGACCGGCGATGGAACGTTCGTCCCGGGCGACGTCCTGCTTGCCCTGTTCGCCCGGGCAGCGGCCGGGTCCGGCGATCGGGTCGCGGCCCCGCTCAACACGAGCCTCCTGGTCGACGACGCGCTCGCCGAGGTGGGCGCCGAGCTCGTCCGAACCCGGGTCGGCGACGTGTTCGTCGCCGAGCGGGCGGCCGAGCCGGACGTCGTCTTCGGGGGCGAGATGAGCGGGGCCTGGATCTGGCCCGAAGCGACGCTGTGTCCCGACGGGACCCTGGCGGCGGCCAAACTCGCCGCCCAGGTCGCCGAACGCGGCCCCCTCGGCGAGCAGGTCGCCGAGATCGGGACCTATCCGACCCGCCGGGACGCGGTCGAGGTCGACGACAAGGCGGCGGTGATGGACCGGGTGACCGCGGCCGTCCGCGAGCGATACGAGGACGTCGAAACGACTGACGGTGTCCGGGTCGCTCTCGGCGACGCCTGGTTCCTCATCCGGGCGAGCGGAACCCAGCCGTTGGTGCGACTGACGGCGGAAGCGCGGGACGCCGGTCGAGCGGAGGACGTGTTCGAAACGGTTCGTGACCTCGTGGACGCGGCTGTCTGAGCCAGGTTGGATGGCTCCACGGCCCGGTCATGAGCTCAGGCGGCGGCCACGAAGACCGTCCGCTCGTCGTCGTCGGGCCCGAAGCCGGCGTGCGTCTCGACGGCGAACCCCTGCTCCCGCAGGATCCGACGGATCCTCGCGTCCTCGAACGGCGTCATCAGCCGGGAGTTGATGAAGAACTCCCCGTCCGACGTGAAGGTGACTGACCGCCAGTCGAGCCGGCCGTCCTCCACCGGAACGTGCTGGGCGATGCGGGCGTAGTCGCCGCCGTCCGCGGCGCCGATATCGATCCCGGGATGGTTGCCCTGCGGCGGAAGCGGGGCGTTGTCGAAGAGGAACAGTCCGCCTTCAGTCAGGTGGTCTCGAACGCCGGCGGCTGCCGGCGCGAGCTCGTCGGGCGCCAGGTGGTTGATGACGCCACGGATCGCCACGGCGAGCGGGAACTCGTCGCCCAGCGCCAGCTGCGGGAGGGTCTGCTGCCGGAAGTCGGCCCGACATTTCGAGCGGGCGACCTCGAGCATGCCCTCGTGTTTGTCGACGGCCATCACCTCGAACCCGCGGTCGACGAAGCGCCTGGTGTGCTCGCCGGTGCCGCACCCGAGCTCCAGCAGCCGGTCGGGATCGAGGCCCGCGCGCTCGGCCGCCGCTCCAACGAAATCGACGTCCCGGTCATACGGCCAGTGGGACTGGATGGCGTCGTAGAGCCGCGGGTGCTCCGTGTAGAGCCGCTCGGCCATACGCACGCTTCGGCAGCCATAGAAGAGTCTCTTCCGGGATCCAGCCCCGACACCGACGACGCACGATCGCTCCGAGCGGTGGCCCGGCCCGACGGGCTACCGATCTCGGGTGACGGCCTCGCCGGGCTTGGTCTTCGCTCCGGTCGAGAGCGTCACCCCGGCGTTCAGACTGGTGTTGATGCCGGTCTTGGCCCGGTCCCCGAGGACGACTCCGAACTTCCGGCGCCCGGTCGACACGCGGTCGCCCTTCACGGTGAGCTCGACCGGCTGATCATCGTGTCGGAGGTTGGCGACCACCGTGCCGGCCCCGAGATTGACCGCGCGCCCGAGCACGGAATCGCCGACGTAGCTCAAGTGGCCGGCGGTCGCCTCGGCCATGAGGAGGCTGTTCTTGACTTCGACCGCGTGGCCGACCTTCGCGTCCGGCCCGATGGCGCTGGTACCGCGGACGTAGGCGTTCGGCCCGACCTCGGCGCCGGCTTGGATGAGCGTCGGGCCCTCGACGACGGCGCCGGATCGAACGGTCGCGCCGGCTTCGACGACCACGTCGCCGGTGACCTCGGCGTCCGGATGGACCTCGCCCCGGACATCGCGCTCGAGCTCCCCGAGGAACCACTCGTTGGCGGCCAACAGCTCCCACGGCCGGCCGACGTCGAGCCAGCGCTCGAGCCGGACCGGTCGGACGCTCGACGCCTGCAGCTGTCGGTCCAGCACGTCGGTGAGCTCGCGCTCGCCGCGCTCGGACGGATCGACGTCGAGCCAGTCTTGGGCGGCGGCCTCGAAGACATACGCGCTGACGTTGACGAGGGACGACGGCGGGTCAGCGGGCTTCTCGATCACGTTCGTCACCCGTTCGCCCTCGAGCTCGAACACCCCGTACGGCCGTGGATCGTCGACCTCGTACGCACCGACAGCGGGGGCCTGTTCGAAGAGGGCCGCCAGCGAGCCTCGGTCGTAGAGGTTGTCGCCCGCCAACACGGCGAACGGCGCGTCCTCGAGGTGCGGCCGAGCGGCCTCGACGGCGTCCGCGGTCCCGGCTTGGGTTTCCTGGACCGCATAGTCGACGGGCACGCCGGCGTGCTCCTCGCCGATGGCCGATCGGACGGCCTCGGCCTCGTAGCCGATGACGACCACCAGGCGGGTGGCGCCCGCCGCCACCGCGCCGCCGAGCACGTGGGCCAGCATGGGCCGGCCAGCCACCGGCAGGAGCGGCTTGGGCCGGCTCGCCGTGAGCGGCCGCATTCGGGTCCCCTCCCCGGCGGCGAGCACGACGGTCTGCATACCCCCGCGAACAGCCGGGGAGGCCTTCTACCTGGCGGGATTCGCCCCACGTGCGACGGAACGTTTAAGCGAGCACGGCTGTACCCTTGGTCTGTGAACGGAACGGTGTCGGTAGTACGTCCGTAGGGCTCTCCCGCAGCCGACGGAGCCGATTGCTCACCGACCGCTCATTTCCGTGAGAGAGGGTTGCCTATGACCACTCAGGAACTCCACGACGTCCCAGACAACTACGACCCGGACGCCATCGAGCCGAAGTGGCGGGACCACTGGCTCGAGGCTGGCACGTACGAGTACGAGGACACCGGCGCGCCCGACTACGTCATCGACACGCCGCCGCCCTACCCGACCGGCAACTTCCACATCGGGAACTCGCTGGGCTGGTGTTACATGGACTTCGCCGCCCGATACAAGCGCCTGCAGGGGTTCGACGTGGACTACCCGCAGGGCTGGGACTGCCACGGGCTGCCGACCGAGGTCAAGGTCGAGGAGACTCAGGACATCCACCGGACGGACGTCCCCCGCGAGGAGTTCCGGGAGCTGTGTGTCGAACACACCGAGGAGCAGATCGAGGCCATGAAGCGGGCGATGCGGGAGCTTGGGTTCTCCCAGAACTGGAACCACGAGTTCCGCACCATGGACCCCGACTACTGGGGCCTGACCCAGCGTTCCTTCGTCGAGATGCACGCCGACGACCGGGTGTACCGCGAGCAACACCCGGTCAATTGGTGTCCCCGCTGTGAGACCGCGATCGCGGATGCGGAAGTCGAAAACGAGGACCGGGAGAGCACGCTTCACAGGATCACGTTCCCGGGCGCGGACAACGATGACCTCGAGATCGCGACGACGCGCCCGGAGCTGCTCTCGGCCTGTGTGGCCGTGGCGGTGCACCCGGACGACGAGCGCTACGCCGGCCGGGAGGGCGAGACCTTCACCGTCCCGCTGTTCGGCCAGACCGTCGAGTTGATCGCGGACGACGCGGTCGATCCGGAGTTCGGCACTGGCGCCGTCATGATCTGTACGTTCGGGGACAAGCAGGACGTGGAGTGGTGGGCCGAATACGACCTCGAGCTCCGCCCGGCGCTCACCGAGGACGGCCGGCTCAACACGCTGGCAGCCGAGTACGAGGACCTGACGATCGAGGAGGCCAAAGCGGCCATCGCCGAGGACCTGGAGGCCGAGGGCTACCGGACCGACGACGAGCCCGTCGAGCAGTCGGTCGGCACTTGCTGGCGCTGTGACACGCCCATCGAGATCCTCTCGACCGACCAGTGGTTCGTCACGGTCGATCAAGCGGAGATCCTCGACTACGGCCAGCAGGTCGACTGGGTGCCCGACCACATGTATACCCGCCTCGAGGACTGGACCGAGGGGATGGACTGGGACTGGGTCGTCTCCCGTCAGCGCGTCTTCGCGACGCCCATCCCGGCCTGGTTCTGTGCCGACTGTGAGGCGCCCTACGTGGCCTCCGTCGAGGAGTGCCCGGTGGATCCCACCGAGACCGATCCGGCCATCGACGAGTGTCCCGAGTGCGGCGGCGACCACTGGCACGGCGAGACGGACGTCATGGACACCTGGATGGACTCCTCGATCTCGGCGCTGTACGTGGCCGGCTGGCCCGAGGAGGCCTTCGAGCCGGTCCAGCTCCGCGAACAGGGCCACGACATCATCCGAACGTGGGCGTTCTACACGATCCTCCGCACCGCTGCCCTCGAGGACGACATCCCGTGGGAAACCGCGCTGATCAACGGGATGGTGTTCGGGGAGGACGGCCACAAGATGTCGAAGTCGCGGGGCAACTTCGTCGAGCCCCAGGCCGTGGTCGAGGAACACTCGGCCGATGCCTTCCGGCAGGCCATCGCCCTGGGCGGCCAGCCGGGCTCGGACATCCAGTTCCAGTCCAAGGAGGTCACCAGCGCCAGCCGGTTCATCACCAAGCTCTGGAACATCGCGAAGTTCACGTTCGGGCACGTCGACGAGAGCACGCCCGAGATCGACGACCCGGCCTACCGCGACGCCGACCGGTGGATCCTCTCGGAGTGCTCCCGGGTGGCCGAGGACGTCGCCGAGTACATGGACGACTACCGGTTCGACGCCGCCCTGCGGACGGTTCGGGAGTTCGTCTGGCACGCCCTGGCCGACGACTACGTCGAGCTGGTCAAGGGCCGGCTGTACGGCGGCCGCCCCGGCGAGCGGGACGCGGCCAGACACGCCCTCTACACCGCGCTCTCGGCCTCGGTCCGCATGCTCGCGCCGTTCAGCCCCTTCGTCACGGAGGAGGTCTGGTCGCACCTGCCGGGCGCCGACGGGAGCGTTCACACGGCGAACTGGCCGGACCTGGCCATCGATGACCCGGAGGCCGAGCAGGCCGGTCGGTTGATCGCGTCGGTCGCCAGCGAGGTTCGAGCCTGGAAATCCGACCAGGGCTACGCGCTCAACGCGGAACTCGACAAGGTGGAACTCTACCTGGACGGCCTCGAGCGGCCGCCCGATACCTACGACCTGGCGGAGACGATCAACGCCCCCGTGCTGCTGCGTGAAGGCTCGCCGAGCGTGGAGCTGGAACCGGTGGATGTCGACGTCGACCACAGCGTCTTAGGCCCCGAGTTCCGTGACCGTGCCGGCGACGTCGTCGCGGCCCTCGAGTCGGCGGATCCGGCCGAATTGGCCGCCCAATCTGTTTCCACCGGCAGCGTCGAGCTGGAGGTCGACGGCGAGGCCGTGACGGTTGACGCCGAGGCCTTCGAGGTCGTCGAGGAGCACCGCGGGGAGGGCGGTGAGGCGGTCGACATTCTCGAGGTCAAGGACTCGACCGCGATCGTGTATCCCTGAGAGGGAACCGCACGGCCTCGAACGGGCTGGCCTAGTTCTGGATGGAATCCGGTGCGGGCTCGGCGGCCTCCGGCTCGACGCCGGCCAACCGCATCGAGTTTCCCGTGACGCCGAGGCTCATGCCCATGTCGCCGATCACGATCGCCTCGACGACGCCCACGAGTCCGAAGGGGACCCCGAGGGCGAGCAGCGCCTTGGCGCCGAGGCTGCCGGCGATGTTCTGGCGGATCACCCCCGTCGCCCGCCGCGAGAGCCGGACGAGGTAGGGTAGCTTCAGCAGGTCGTCGCCGAGCAGCGCCACGTCGGCCGTTTCGATGGCGGCGTCCGTCCCGGCGGCTCCCATCGCGACGCCGACGTCCGCTGCCGCGAGCGCCGGCGCGTCGTTGACGCCGTCGCCCACCATGGCGATCCCGTCGAACTCTTCCGTCAGCCGGTCGACGGCGTCGACCTTCTCCGCCGGCAGCAGGCCGGCGTGCACCCGATCGATGCCGAGACGGTCCGCCACGGCCCGGGCCGTTCGTTCGTTGTCCCCGGTCAACATGACGACCGTCAGATCGAGCCCGGCAACCAGCTCCATGGTCCGAGCCGCCTCGGGCCGGACGGTGTCGGCGACCGCGATCACTCCCTCGATGTCCGACTCGGTCCCCACCAGGATGACGGTCTTGCCCTGGGCTTCGAGACCCGCGACGGTATCACCGAGGTCGATACAGTCGCCCGCCTCGCACGGTCTCTCGGCCGGTTCGGCGACCCCGCCGTCCGTCGCCACCTGGTCGCCGGTGAGGTGAGCGTGGTCGAGATCGAACCCGAGGTCCGCAAACAACGTCGGGTTCCCGGCGTAGTGGGTCACGCCGTCGAGGTCCGCGCGCACCCCCTCGCCGGCGAGCGATTCGAATGCCGTCACGTCACGCGGCTCGATCTCCTCGCGTTCGGCGGCCTCGATCACGGCATCAGCGATCGGGTGCTCGCTCCGGGCTTCGAGGCTCCGGGCACAGCCGAGAACGTCGGCCCGGGACCGCCCGTCCAGGGGCACGACATCGGTGAGGGCCAGCTCCCCCGTCGTGAGGGTGCCGGTCTTGTCCAGGGCGAGCGCATCGACGGCACCCATCGCCTCCAGGTGGTCGCCGCCTTTGACCAATACACCATTGCGGGCCGCTGCCGTCACGCCCGAGACGACGCCTACGGGCGTCGAGATCACGAACGCACAGGGGCAGGCCAGCACCAGGAGCGTGAGTCCGCGGACGAACCAGGGCCGCCACGGGAGGCCGAACGCCAGGGTCGGGACCGCGATGGTCAGGACGGCCGCGATCACGATCACCGGCGTGTAGTACCGGGCGAACCGATCCACGAACCGTTCGTGGCGGGTCTGGTTGCGTTCGGCGTCCGCGACGAGCTCGGCGATGCGGGCGATGGTGCTTTCGTCAGCCGGCGCCGTCGCTTCGATCTCGAGGTAGCCGCCTTCGACGATCGATCCCGCGAAGACCTCGGCCCCGGGCGTCTTCGAGACCGGCCAGCTCTCGCCGGTGACGGCCGATTCGTCGACGGAGCTCTCGCCCTCGCGGATCACGCCGTCTACCGGCAGCCGATCCCCGGGCCGAGCGATCACGGTATCGCCGACCTCGACGGCGCTCGCTTGGACGGTTCGTTCCTCGCCGTCGCGGCGGACCGTGGCCGTGTCGGGCGCCAGATCGGTGAGTTCGCGGATGGAGGCCCTGGCCCGATCCATGGCATACCGCTCGAGCAGTTCGGCGATGCTGAACAGCACTGCGATCATGGCCGCTTCGAGATAGAGCCCGACGGCGACCGCGCCGGCGATCCCGCTGCTCATCAGGAGGTCGATGTCGAGCCGACGGAGTCGAACCGAAGCGAGGCCGGCGCGGAGAATCGGTGTGCCCGCGAGCGCGGTGGCGACCAGGAACCCGAGGTCGGCTACCGTCAGCGATCGGCCGAGACCGGAGGCTATCTGGACGTTCAGACCGGGCAGCGCGAATTCCGCCACGATCGCCCCGGCGAGCACGACGGCGCCGAAGCCGACCCTCCGCCCGCGCGGACTCTCGAGCACGCGGGGCGCATCGGGAACGAGATCCCGGGCCGTCTCCGTATCCGCCTCCCGTTCGACCGTATACCCGGCTTGGTTGACGGCGGTCTCGAGGGCATCGACCGTCGTGGATCCGTCGTACTCGACCCGTAAACGCCCCGTCGCGGCTCGCCCCTCGACTTGTCGAACGCCCTCGACCCCCTCGGCGGCCGCCGTGACTTTCTCGACGCAGGACTGGCAGTCCATCTCCGGGACCGACAGCTCGAGGATCCGGTCGTCATCGGCCGGCTCGCGGCTCATCTACCGCTGCCTACGACTGGCACGTTATTAATTTCGCTGCCATTAAAACGGGAGAAATTATGGGAGCCTTATTGGTTACTCCACGGTGTTTTAATATTAGGTGGCTGAGGGGAGTAAGCCCCCTTCTGTTCGACCCGGCATTGGGCTGAGCGCCCGCGCCCAATTGGCCATGCTACCGACGGCGCGGGCTTGCACCGGTGAGGATTCGCCGTTCCATCGGTCCCGTCCCGTCAGCCCTCGGTGGGTTAACTCCCCGTCGCTTGCTCCGGGACCGAGGTCCCGTTCGTTCGCTCCGGGTTCGCACACCGCATCGGTCGGGGACGGACGTGTCGTGGCTGTGCCAGTGCCGACGGTCTCCCGCCCCGGGCTTGCGCCCGGTCACCTGCACGGCCGGTGGGGGGACTTTCCTCGCGAGATCCGCGGGAGCCGGGCTCCCTCTGCCGGTTCCCACTAGACGGGTCAACTGTATAAGCGTCCCGTCGACGTCGGCACGATGTTTTATCTCGTCCCCCTGCCAACATAGTTCAGACGCGGCCACCGCCCATGTCCAACGAAGCGATCCTCGAGTACCTCGCTCGAACGGACGACGAGCCCCGCACGACGCCGGAAGTGTCCGGTGAGGTGGGGATCTCGAAGCCGGCGACCTGGAAGCGGCTCTCGGACCTCCACGAGGAGGGCCTGATCGAGAAGCATCCCGGCGACGAACTCCAAGCCGATGCCTGGTCGCTCAGCGAGGCCGGGGAGACGGCGGTGGAGAGTGACGCCGAGACCGGCGGCCGCTAGCCGTTTGGACCCAACCCGCGGTTCGATCCGGGAACTACCGTCGTTGGTACCAGAGGCTTGCGACCGCCAGGCCGAGTAGCGCGGTGACCAGCCCGAACCCGGGCTGTCCCGGCGATGGCGTCGGGCTGGGGCTCGGCGAGGTCGGCGTCGGATTGGACGCGGTCACCTCGTTTGGGCTCGGTGTCGGCGACGTCGCGGTGGGCGACGGCGTGGGCGTGGCGAGGGCTCCAGCCCGGACCTGGTCGAGCTGTTCCACGGTCGGCGCGTTGACGATCGTGACGGTCTCGCCGTCGACCGTGACGTGGACCGCATCGGCGAAGGGACCGTCGTCGATGACCCAGAGTCCGGGTTCGGTCTCCTCGCCGCCCCAGTACTCCAGAACGCGGGTATAGCCCGCGGTGAACTCCTCGGCATCGCGAGGCGTCTCCCAGACCAGACGCCAGACGTAGGCCGTCTCGTTCGCCTCGTTCTCGTAGACGTGGAGCCGATCGCCGGCCCAGCCGGCGGTGAACTCGTTGTCGTAATTGAGGGGATCGAAGTCCGAGATCTCGCCGCCCTGGGTGCGGTTCAACCAGTCGTCCGGGCTGATGATCCGGGCCTGTCCATCGGAATCGTACAGGGGGAAGACGAGCATCGATGTCAGGGCCGCCTCACCGACCTCCCCATAATCAGGTCGGTTCGGGGGGCGGACCCGCTCCCAGTCCTCGGACTGTCGATCTTCGATCGTCACGTTGCGGGGGGTTTGCTCGGGGTACTTCTCCGGGTGGATGACCTGGGCCGAACTCTCTGGGGGGTCCTCGTAGGCCGCGTTGACCGCCTCCCAACCGCCCTGCTGATAGAGCGTAGTGATGAACGCCGGCCCGTCACTGTAGGGCTGGAACTTCACGAAGTACGTCCCGATGTTCGCGAGACTGCCGCTGCTCCCTGAATCAGGTGGCGAGAGGCAGGTACCGTTCCACGGGCCGCCCTCCTGACACCGGTTCTGATACCGGAACTCCACGAGACTGGCGTCTCCCTCGATGAGGCCGCTCTCCGCGTTCGCCCCGTCGCGGGTCCGGGCGTCGTACCGCGAGAGGTTGAAGCGCTGGTCCTGGAGGGCGTGCACGAGCTCGTGGACGAGCGTTCCCTCGTTGACCTGCAGGTTCGACCGGTTCTCCGAGATCAGGACGATCGCGTTTCGACTCGAGCTATAGAAGCCGAGGACGGATGCCCCGGTGTTCTGGTTCTGGACCGCGATCGAGTCCTGGTCCTCGCCGATGAGGAACAGGGCCTCGAACTTGGCGTTGTCAAAGGTCCTGAGCGCCGGGGCCGTCGTGTCATTGGCCTGTCGAGCCCGGAACGTCTCGCGGGACTCGAGTTTCACCGGAACCGTCCGCCGGAACTCCAACTGTCGAATCGCTTCCACCCGGGCCATGGCGCGAGCGACGGTGGCATTCAGCTCGGAGCTGTTGAGACCGTCGGACTGGTTGACGGCGATCGATTGGTTGGCCCAGCAGCCGGCTTCCCAGCCGAGGACGTCCGAATCGGGATCCGCCGGCCCGCCCTCACAGAAGTCGTGGGTCTCGTTGACCGACCGGTCCTGGTCTCCCGAGGGGTTCGTGATGCTCACTGGATCGGAGACCGCCGCGACGCTGCCGGAGAAGGCGCTCAAGACCACCAACGTCCCGACGAGTACCGACCAACCGGCGCGCCACCGCATGCCGCTGGCTATCTACTGGATAGGCATAAGCGTATCTGCCGCGGCGAGTTCCGGTTCCCGCAAGGGCTTTTGCCGTGCTTCGAGTACCCTAGGACATGCACTTCGACCCCGAGCGAACGGCCGTGGTCGTCGTGGACATGCAGAACGACTTCTGTCATCCGGAGGGGAGTCTGTATGCGCCGGGAAGCGAAGCTGCGCTCGACCCGGTCGGCGACCTCATCGAGGCCGCTCGATCGGCGGACACGCCGGTGGTGTTCACCCGCGACGTGCATCCGCCGGAGCAGTTCGACGGGGCCCACTACTACGACGAGTTCGATCGGTGGGGCGAACACGTGGTCGAGGGCACCTGGGGCGCGCAGCTCCATGATGCATTGACGGTTCGAGAGTCGGACCACGTCGTGCTCAAGCACACCTACGACGCGTTCTATCGCACCGACCTCGAGGGCCACCTCGAGAGCCACGGTATCGACGATCTGCTGATCTGTGGGACGCTGGCGAACGTCTGCGTCCTCCATACTGCCGGCAGTGCCGGTTTGCGGGACTACCGGCCGGTCCTGATCGAGGACGCGGTGGGCTTCATCGAGGAGGACCACCGCGAGTACGCCCTCGACCACGCCGACTGGCTGTTCGGCGAGACGACAACGGTGGACGCGATCCAGTTCGAACAGGCTGCGGCGCAGGCCTGACCGCCCGGCCAGATCAGACGTTGACGGAGGCCATGTGAAGTCCGCCTCTATCAGTGGCTCTGGAGCGAAGTCCCCTGCCGACTACCCTGCCTCCGGGGTCCGACAGCGCCAGAGCCCCCGTCGCTCGGATTGCGCGGTGGCCTCGAGCTCGTAGTAGGTATCCGACCGCGTGAACTGGCTGTCGTACACGCGGGCGTGTCCCTGCTCGACGAGCTGCTGGTTGAGATCATCGCCGTCGAGCTGCACGTAGGCGAGCAGCCGATCGTATCTGTCACGCCGGTCCGCCAGCGGATCGAAGCGGAGGCTGACCGTGGCGCCCGCCGCCCGCTCGCGGACGAACCCGCTGGCGTTCTGGCCGGCGTTCCTCAAACAGGTCGCGCCCGCGTCGGTGTCGGGCACGCCCTCGAACTCCTCGGGCTCGTTCTCGACATGGGTCTCGGGGCTGTCGACCCCGAGCAGTCGGACGGTGTCCGTGGTGCCGTCCTGGAACTGGATGTCGAGGGTGTCGCCGTCCACGACCGCGGTCACCGTGGCTTGGCGTCCGTCCCCGGCTACCGGGTCGGTGGTGACAGGGCCCCCGATCGAAATACAGCCGGCCAGCACGACCAGCAGGACGGCAGTTACCAGGCCCGCGGGGTGCCGGTCCATCGATCGATCGAACACGGTGGGTCGCCAAGGGGATTGTGGCCGGGCGTCCGTGGATCGGTCGCGAATCGACGGCCGTCCAGACTAAAAGAGCTGTTTCAACCTCCAGATCGCCTATGGGGGCGGGAGCCCCAGAGTGTGATATGCTGAAACAGCCGGCCCCCCAAACCGAGCAACATACTGAACCTGAACAGGAGGACTCGACCGAACCGCCGCCGTCGGCGACGGACGTCGTGACGGTCCGCAATTACGACCACGTGGACTCCCACTCGGTCCATGTGACCGTCTCCGATGTGGCCGGCCGGACTGTCCTGACCGAACGGTGCTACCTCGCGCCCGGACAATCACGGGGACTGACGGGTCCCATCGTGACCGGCGAGCACCGGATCGAAGTCCATGTCGACGGCGTCCGCCGCCACCGGCTCGAGCATGCGTTTGACGCGGCCCGCGCTCCCGCAGCCGTTATCGAGCTCGGGAACGGCGTCGTCAGCGTCACTCCCGGTCCGTTGGGCTGATCGACGCTTCGCGGGCGCCGGCCCCTCCGGAACAGTGTAGTTGCGATCGCCGGCTGGTTCCCCGCCCGATCGCGTGTGGCCAGCGGCCAACTAAACGTTATTAGGCCGCCGCCGTCCCGATGCGGACATGCAGCGGCTGACCGCGCTCGCGGGCCTTACCTCCGCGGTCCGGCGCTATTCTGATCGGGTGGCCGTGGTGACGCCGGACGGCCAGCGGGTGACGTACGCGGAGCTGTCGGAGCGCTCCGATCGCCTGGCGGCGGCGCTGGAGACACGGATTCCGGGCGAGCGCTGTGCCGTCCTGGCCCGGAACCGGCTGGCGGTGATCGATGCGATGTTCGCGGCGATGCGTCGGGGGCGGGCCAACATCCAGCTCTCGACGCGAGGCGCCGCGGCGGAGCTGGCCTCCTCGATGTCCACCGCGGAGGGCAGCGGCCTGATCTACGACGCCGCCCTCGCCGACTCCGCCCACACGATCCTGGACCGTGTCGATCCTCAGTGCACGCTCGCGATCGACGGGCCCGGCGCCGGCGAACCATACGAGGCCGTCCTCGAGTCCGCGGACCCGGCTGGGGCGCCGGATCAGCCCGCCCACGACCCGCCGGAGTCGGCCGTCTTCTTCACCAGCGGCACCACGAGCGCGCCGAAAGGCATCCTCGTGGATCAGGAACAGGCCTGGCTCGCGGCGGCCCAGCCCGTCATGGAAATGGGACTCGCCGCCGCCGACCGCGCCCTGGTCTGTACGCCGTGGTACCACATGGTGACCAGCGAGGCCTGGATCCTCCCCCACCTGCTCAGCGGCGCCACGCTCGTCCTCCAGCCGTCGTTCGAACCCGAAGCGACCCTTCGGGCGATCGAGGACCACGACATCTCGGGATTGCTGGCGGTCCCGACCCAGCTCGAAGTCCTCGTCGAAACCCAGGCGGAGCTGGAGGTCGATCTGAGCACCCTGGAATACATCCGGACGGGCGGCGCCATCCTCACCGACCGACTGGTCGAACAGGTCGACGAGACCTTCGCCGCCGACCTCTACAACACTTACGGGCTCACGGAGGGGGTCGGGAACCTCACCTTCGCTGATCCGGCGGACCAGGAAACCCATCCGGGCACGATCGGCAAGGCCTCCCATCTCTGGGAGGTCCGCGTCGTCGAGACGGCCGACCCGCCGGCGAAACCCGATCCGACGGCGACGGTCGACCCCGGCGAGCTCGGCGAGGTCCTCGGCCGGAGCCTGCAGATGACCGATGGCTACCTCGACCGGCCGGAAGCGACGGAGGCGCTGTTCGTCGAAGACCCGACCGCCGACGGACCAGGGCGGACAGAGTGGCTCCGGACGGGCGACGTCGCCCGCCTCGAACCGGGCGGCTACCCGATCATCATCGACCGCATCGACAACATGATCGTCTCCGGCGGGGAGAACATCTATCCGGAGGAGGTCCAGCGGGTCGTCGAGCAGCACGACGCGGTCCGGGAAGCCGGCGTCGTGGGGCTGCCAGACGAGCGGTGGGGTGAGCGGGTCGCCGCGGCGGTCGTCGTGGAGGCCGAGGCCACGGCCGAGGACCTCGAGGCCCACTGTCGAGCCCACGACGGCCTCGCGGACTTCAAGCGCCCCCGACAGTACCAGTTCGTCGACGAGCTGCCACGGTCGCCCACCGGCACGCTGCGGCGCGAGGAAGTTCGGGACCTGTTCGAGGAGCTGCCAACCTAGTACTTGCCGCTGCTCGAGGAGGGCGGCCCGCCGCGGGGGCCATAGGGCGCCATGTCCAACCATTCGCCGGCCGGTTCGTAGAACGGGGCCACCTGGGCGGCCGCCCACTTCTTGACGTTCGTGAACAGGCCGTTTCCGCGGAGGTGGTCGAGGGCGAGCTTGGCGGCCCGGAGGTTCCACTCGGCGGCGGCTTCGCGCTCGTCAGCGTAGTCCTCGATCGCCGCGTGGGCGCTCGATTCGTCCTCGGCGGCCAGCGCGTCGGCGATCGCCCGGCCGGCCACCTCGGCATCCGCGATGCCGGAGTTCATGCCCCGGGCGCCGAAGGGCGGGAAGAGGTGGGCGGCCTCGCCGGCGAGCACCACCCGGCGGTGTCGATCGATGAAGGTGTCCGCGGTGACTTGGAGGAACTGGTAGGTGGAGATCCACTCGACGCGGTCGCGATACCGCTCGCCGAGGGATTTCGCCACCCAGTCCGCGACCTCGGCTTCGTCGTTCCAGTCCTCGGGGTCATCCGACGCCTTGCACTGGAGGTCCACCCGCCATCCGCCGGAGAACGGCACCAGCAGGACGTTCCGGCCGATCTCCGGGTGATCGTAGTGGAAGATGCGTTCGGGGGGTTTCGGGTCGTCCTCGAACTCCGCGACGTCCGTGATGACGAAGGAGTTCTCGGAGCGATCGCCGGAGAACTCCGCCCCGATCTCCTCCCGGGTGACGCCCTCCGCGCCGTCGGCGCCGACCACGTACGGCGCCTCCCACGTCTCGCCGTCCGCGGTCTCGACGGCCACGCCGTCCGGGTGGGTCTCGACGGTCTCGACCGGGTTGTCCCAGTGGACGTCCACGCCCGCGTCCTCACAGGCTGCCAGGAGGCGGTCCTCGGTGTCGACCTGTGGGTGACTGATGAAATGCGGCAGCCCGTCGGATTCCCGCTCGTTCTCGTAGGTCCGCGAGAACACCTCCCGGCCGCGCCAGTAGGTCCGTCGGGTCGGCCAGACCAGCCCCGCGTCGGCGAGCTCCTCGCCGAGGCCGGGCTTCGCCCGTTCGAGGATCCGGAGCGTGGCGCCGTGAACGTAGATCGCTCGGCTGCCCGGCCGGACCCGGTCCTCCGGATCGGCCTCGAGGACGGTGACCGGCACGTCGTGGGCCCGCAGCGCGAGCGCGGACCCCAGGCCGGTCGGCCCGGCGCCGACGACGAGGACCGGCTGATCGATGGCGCCCGCCGACATTTGCCGGTCATCGACTGCGCCGGGTCATAGGCGTGTTGGAACAGGTCAAACGAGCACCCGACCGATGCGGTTGCCGTCGGGAAAGCCACAGGTTCACCACCCCCGGTCCGGAACAGTCGACGTACCGAGTGTTGGATCATGTACGAACACGAGTGGACCGTCCGGTTCTCCGACACCGATCCGTATGGCATCGCGTACTACCCCGACATCGTCGACGCGATCCACGACGTGGCCGACCGGTTCATGGAGGCGATCGGGTTCCCGTTCTGGGAGATCTCGAGCGACCACGGCTACGGCCTCCCCATCATCGAGTTCCATGTGGAGTTCGAACAGCCCATCCGGGCCGGCGATACGGTGAGGATCCAACTCCGGCCGGAGCTCGGGAACACCAGCGTGCGGTTCGAATACGAGGCCATCGGGCCCGACCAAACCGTCGTGTTCAGCGCGTATGAACAACGGGCCTGTGTCCCGGTGGACGGGGACCGATCGGAGCCCGTGCCGGACGATCTCCGGGACGCCATGGCGCCGTACCTGGCGGGGTGATCCGGGCCTCAGAACAGGACCACGAACAGCGCGATCTGGATCGGGAGCAGGATCAGCAGGGTCGCGATCGAGGCGAGGGTGGCCATGCGGACGAGTTCCTTGACGTCGACGAAGCCGAGGCTCAGAATGGCCACCATGACGGCCGACTGGTACGGGAAGAAGTACGTGTTCAGGGCGATGGCCTCGACGAACACGACGGGTTCCAACGGCACGCCGGCCGCCTCGACGAAGGATACCAGCGTCGGGGTCAGGACGCTGGCGACCGCCAAGCCCTCCATGAGCAGCGCGAGGGCGAGGGCGCTCGCCGTCACACCCACGAGCACGAGGGCGAGCGACGCGTCGGCCGGAACGGCGGCCAGGAGTTCCTCCGCTGCCAGGTCGGTGAACCCGGTCTGCTGGAGCCCGGCGGCGATGGCGAAAATGGCGCCCATGAAGAAGATGACCGTGTAGTCCGCATCGGCGGCGGCGTCCATGCCGACGACACCGATCCGGGGCGCGAACGCGGCGA
>CAZKPC010000012.1:26838-40266 GCA_964554565.1 uncultured Halobacteriales archaeon | reverse complement strand
ACGAGGGTCGAGGCCAACTCATCCTCGTGAGTGCGCTCAGCCTCGCCGTCCTCTTCGTCACGCTAGCGCTGATCCTCAATACCGCGATCTATACTGAGAACCTCGCGAGCCGGAGCGGTGATCACGGCGGGGCGACCGACGCGGTCCGGTACCACGATGCGGCCCGGGACGCCGTCGAGGGGACGCTGGATTACGTCAATGCCAACAACCAGACGAGCCATAGCACGCTCCAGTCGAACCTGACGGCCGCCGTCGACGCCTTCCGGAACCACTCGAGCCGACTCTTCGCGGGCGGGGACCGTGCGGTAGAAACCAATCTCGATTCGTCGGTCGACGGAACTCGGATCGAACAGACCGACGGCTCACGGAACTTCACCGATACGAGCGGCGATGGAAACTGGACGGTCGTATCGGATGTCGATCACTCCCGCCAGTTCACGATGAACGTGACTCAAGCGGCGTTGGACTCCTCGAGCGGGCTTCCGTTCACCGTGTTGGTCGACGACGGAAGTACGACGTGGCGGATGAACCTCTCCACCAGCGGCAGCGACATCGTGGTTCGAACGGCAACGACTACCTGTAGCGTTACTGCTGATGCCGCGTGGGTCAACCTGACCGCAGGAACCCTTGCCGGCGAGGAGTGTGAGGGATTCACGTTCGCCGACGGCGTGACCGGGACCTACGAGATCAGGTACGGGAACGCATCGAACATCGAAGGCACGTACCGGGTCATCGTCGATAACGAGTCGTTAGCTGACAGCCCGGGACCTCACCTCGTGGAAGACGGCACCGGGCAGCCGTTCGCTGCCCACGCGCTCTACTCAGCAAACGTCACGGTCGATTACCAGACCTCGCGGCTGTCCTACAACTCCACGATCAGGGTCGCTCCAGGTGAGGCCGATGGCTGATCGCGGCGTCTCGACCGTCCTGGGCTACGTGCTCGCGCTCGGCGTGATCACGCTCCTCATCAGCGGCCTGTTCCTCGCGGCCGGGAACTTCGTCGAAAACGAACACGAGCGGGTGATCCGTTCGGAGTTGGAGGTCCTCGGCAACCGTATCGCCGCCGATATCGCGGCGGTCGATCGGCTGGCGCTGGCCGCCGGCTCGAGCGGGCGAGCCGAGCTGGAAACTGAACTGCCGGCGCGCGTGGCCGGGAAGTCGTACACGATTTCGACCAGTTCGGTATCGGGGGCTGATGACGTCTATTTCATCAATATGACTGCAGCCGATTTCGGGACTGACGTCGAGGTCCGGGTCAAATCGAGCACGCCGCTGGTCGAACGAGACACTTCCGGCGGCAACGTCCTGGTCGTCTTCAACGGGACACACGTGGAGGTGCAGGATGCCTAACCGGGGACAGACGGAAACCTTGGGCTTCGTGCTCGTGTTTGCGCTCATCACGATGTCCATCGGGCTGGTGTACGCCAGTGGCTTCACCGGGCTGGACGAGGCCCGGGAGTTCGAACAGGTGAACAACGCCGAACGGGCCTTCGAGGTCCTGGCCGAGAACCTGGAGGACATCAGCCAACGGAACGCTCCGAGCCGCTCGACGGAGATCAAGCTCGCGGATGCCGGCTTGCGGATCGCCGAGTCGATCCGAGTCGAGGTCAACGATCCGGACTCCGACTTCAACAACACCTATGACATCCGTCCGGCCATCTACGATCCCGACACCGGGACGGAGATCGTCTACAGCCTCGGGGCGGTGATGCGGGTCCAACAGAACGGAGGGACCGTATCTCGCGGGACCAGCTTCGTTATCGGCGAGAACCGAACCGTGCTGCCGATCCTCCAAACTCGTGCCTCGGGGAACACCGGCGTCAGCGGGAGCAAGACCGTTCTCGTGCGGGCGGATCATTCCCAAACCCGCCTGCTCTACTCAAACGATACCCCCGCGAACGAGTTCTGGATCAACGTTACGACCCCACGGGCATCGATCTGGAAGGACCATCTCGAAGATCACTATGCGGCCACGTCCTGCATGCTGAGTGGCGACACCGCGGCCTGTAGCTTCGACACCGACCGGATCCAGGTCACGCTCGTTCAGATCGATCTCGGCATCGAATAATTTCTCGGTGGCGTCGATCGATCCCGGTCAGTCCAGCTCGATGGAGACGCGATTCTCGGTGATATGGAGGAACGTAATGAACTCACCGGCGTCGCCAGTTTGGTCGAAGACCCCCTGAGAGGCTTCCTCGTTCACCGTGTTCCCGTTGGCGTCTTCCACCTGGAATTCGATGGACGGACCCATCAGCGAAAGATAGTGGTTGGTAATATTGTTGATCTCGGTCTCGTTGCCGGCATGGAAGGTCTCCGGTTCCCACGAAACCGCGTTCTCATGTTGATCAAAGGTCACCGGGTCAGTGAAGATGTCGCTCCCGCTGACACTGAAGGCCATGATGACACCGTCGCCGCCTTTGATCGACTCGTACTTCATGGGCGTCGAGGACGTGAAGTTCGCCACCAGTCGTTTGTCATCCTCGTCTCCGTCATCGTTGAAGTCCTCGCCCGCGTTGCTCTCACATTCGTACTGGAACGCGCTCCCGTTGGTCCAGCTCTGATAGTCCGCGCCGTTGTTCTCGGTGTAGTAAACCGTCGCCCTGACATCGCCGCCACAGGTCCCACCACTGTTATCGCGGAGATGGATTTCGAACTGTTGGCCCCCCTGTTCATCGGACAGCGACCACCTCAAGTTCGAGAAGTCCGCCGAGTCGTCGTCATCTGAGAACAGCGTGACTGAGTAGTCAGTTATCGGATGACCGTCCCCGGGAGTCCTCACATCAATCGAGTTCCCATCGGCAGGCATTTGGAAGTCCCCGGCGACCCCTCGAGCGACTAACTCCAACGTGACGATGTCTTTCGAGTGGTCGACCGTAACGTCCCCCGAGGTACGCGTTCGGAAGTATTCAGCCCAGGCCTGGTAGAACTCGCTCTTGACCGTTACCGTCACGTTACCCTCACGGATCGGATTCTGGAAGAGGGCGTTTGACGAGGTATAATTTCGGCTCGAATTGGGGTAAACAGCGCGCGCTCGCTCGAGCTGGGTGACCTCCGCGGTGACCCCCGTGCCGGCGACGCTCGAACTCCCCCCGACCCGAATGACTGGCAGCGTCAGGGTCGCGGACTGGTAGTGAAACTCCGGCGGCGAGATCATCTGGCTCGAATTCGCCGAGGCCATCCAGACTCCCCCGCCCTGGTACGCGATCAGGCGATCGTCGTTCTCGTAAATGACGGCGCCGAGCGTCTCATTGTAGATGGCTTCGTTGGAGCCCGAATCGTTGAAATTACGGTGGGTAATGTTGATCCAGCCCGCATCGGGGTCCACTCTGTAACCGCCCGATCGCGTCGAAGAGAGCGGCACACGTTGGGTATCGGAGTCCCCGAGGGCCACCATCGCGGACCGGGAATCGAGCTGGGTCATCGCGTGTCGGATCCCGTCCTCTTGGGAGCTCGTGCGCGCCTCGTCGAGCACGACGGCCCCGACGGCCAGCGTAGCCGTTGCGCCGATGAGCGTCAGCGCGAGGATTAGGACCGTCCCGATGGTTTCGGCTTGGCCTCGGTTCGGCACCGAGGTTCGCCATCCTGCCCATCGGATATCCATGATGTATTTTAGGCTCGGTCAGGCATAAAGACGCGGGCCGGTATTATCATATTTGAGGCTTGGGTTGTTGACAGCCGGCGATTGATGAGTGCTCATCCAGAGAAGACCTCTCGGGATTAGGTCCTGAAGCTGTAATATTTCGTTTACTCGGATGACCGGTGATATCGGTGCGATCGATCAGCCCCACTTGAATTCAAAATTGATAATTAAAGCGAATTGTTTAATCACCTAGCCAGCTAATACCGGGTGATGAGCGAACTCTCCGCCGATGAGGCTCCGCGTTTCGAGAGTCTCTCGCCGTATCTCGGCATCCTGCTCATCGCGCTCCTCACGATCCTCTTCGCCGCCATGCTGGGGACGATCGTGGTTGTCTAGCAGGTTTTCAGAGGACTACGAACAGGATCCTGAGGTTCCAGACCGTCACAAGGACGCCCAGGGTCGCCAGCCCGAGCGGCACGCCGATCCGTTGTGGGGCAGGGGTTCTCCGCCAGAGCAGGTAGGCCAGTGCCAGCGTGAGGACCTTCAGTGGAACCACGATCGGTAGGCCATAGTGATCGACGGCGATCGATGTCACGGGTCCGGCTTCGACGGGCCGCCGAAGCCACAACCCGACCGCGGTGGTAAGCAAGTCGCCCCCGCCGAAAAAGGCGATCGCAATCGACCATAACCTGGGGGTGAGACCGATCGGAACCTCGAACTCGCCCCGAGTTGATTTGACGGCCGCTTCCTCCCCCATGTTCTCAGGCGCCGGTCCGTGTCCCCCATAGTTATGTGGCGATTAAATCGGGGTCCGCCTGGTGAGGGCGCCAGTGAGGACCTCAATCACCGCTTTCTCGTTTGTTGGATCCGTTTGATCAGGCCGCGGCATGGCCATCCGTCAGCCTGTCCAGGGTGTGCTCAGAACGGACAGTGCCCTGGAGCATTCCGGAGTCCTCAGCTCCAGCCGCGCGTGGAATCAGGCGATGTCGCGGCTCGTGTCGACCCGGACCCGGTCCTCCAGTTCGAGCTTGATCGTTTCGTCGAGGGCCCGACCGCCCCGGAACTTGGGGACCGCCAGCCGGGTTTCGACTTCGGCCCCTTCGAAGACCAGCCGGAGGTCGAACACGACGTCAGCCATGTATTCGGTCACCGAGCGCAGGTCCGGACGGTCCTGGCCTGACAGGGCGTGGAGGACCGCGACCGAGCCGGTGTTCTGCATGTGGTTCTGGAGGTCGTTCAGGAACTTCTGATACCGCGAGGCGCCGCCCCGTTCGAGGGCGTCGACGGGGTCGATGATGAGGTTGGCCGGTTCATCGACGCTCATCAGCAACTGGCGGGCGTTGTCGATCGGGGCGTCGCGGGGAATGTGTTCGATGACCGGGTCCCCCGTCGGGCCCACACATTGGTCGAAGGCGTCACGGACCGCCGCCTCCGAGCGGGCGGTCGAGAGGAAGAGGGAGTCCCGTTCGTTGGTCATCTCCATCAGCAGGAGTTCGCTCTGGCTGGCTGGGGGCGCCAGGTAGGCGACGACGCTCCCCGGGCGGAGACCGCCCTCGAGCTGCCGGTCGAGGGCGTCCACGCCGATCGGCATGCGGGCGTCGTCGAAGATCCCGGACACTGCCTCGCATTGAGGATTCGGCTTAGTAAGGCTGTCGCCGAAATCTATCAACTGATAATTAGAAGGCAACTCCGCGCTGGGGGGCGAACCCGGACAGTACGTCGAAATTGGGACTCCGCTCGGGATCGGAGCTCAAATGGTGACGAAAACGATGCGCGGGACCGGATTCCCGCACGGGATTCACGGGTAAACTGCCCCATCGATGGAGCTTCCCGGTCGGATTATTCCAACCATCCTCACGAGCAGCGCCCTGCATCTCATGAGAACGACCGTCTACCTGCGGATCGTTTAACCCACAGGACGATTCCGATCAAGGGGTTGCCGTCGCGGTATCGTTTTCGCCCGCCCCAAACGGGCTGATGACGAGGTCGTCGTAGGGGAACACTGGTCGTTTCGACTGCCCTTCTTCGTCGAATCGGATCACGCCGAGCGCTTCGAGCGTCGACAGCTCCTCGTGGACGTTCTTCACGTCCCGATCGACCACCCGGGCGGTCTCGCGGATGCTCCGAGGTTCGTGCTCCCTGATAACCCGAAGGAGCTTGTAGGTCCGTTCGTTGAAGACCTCGCCGAGTTGCTGTTCGTTCGCAAACGTGATCGTGGCCGGCCGTTCGACTGGCTCGCCTGCGTCGAGTTGACGGATCGCTTGGCGTCCGCGCTCGTACAGATCCTTGCCCTCGCCGATCGTTACGACCAGCACGTTATTGGTATCAGTCATGGTCTCGCTCCGTGTCCGTTAGTGGGCCGAATCGCGCCACTGGAATCTCGTCCCAGAACCGCTCGTACAGTTCCTCGATCCCGGGAAACTCGACGGTTCTCGGTTCCGGCTCCGGTGCGACGTGGAGCTCGTGGCCTTTCGTGTCCTCGTGGGCGTTGTCGTAGCGGCGGATGGTGCCGTCGTCCAACGTCTCCGGGCCGGGGGTGAGCCGACCATAGTGGAACGTGTACCGCCATCCTGATGGATACGCGTCATCTGTGGATCGCCGGATCGACACGCGAACCACGGTTCCGTCCCCGTAGACGTTGGCTTCGTTGTATCCATCGAGCTCATCCGCCATCGGGCCTATTCCCACCATTCAATTCGTGTGCGTCGTCAAAAAGGCGTTGGTTGTAGAACCAACGGATATCGGCCGGCAGTATCGATCGGTGGCCTCGAGGGCCTGCACGAACGTGGTGTAGGGCGTACGACGATGGCGAGTTGAAACGCTTAAACTCGGTTTCACATCCGACTTCATCCTGCCAGTCTACTTCTCGTCCTTTCACGACGGTTTACGGGCAAATGGTGAATCCGTGAGGGAGAGCCTGAACTCGAAATCTCCGAAAACGCTTCTCACAGCACCTGATTCGTCCCTTTAACGAAAATGCGTGGGACCGGATTTGAACCGGCGGACTCCTGCGAGACAGCGCCCTCAACGCTGCGCCGTTGGCCTAGCTTGGCTACCCACGCGCGCAAACCGTGCCTACCTCACGGTCCGATAAAAGGGCTTCCGTTTCGCCCGCCTCGGACGGGAACACCTTTGCCCGCTGGCACTCTGGGCCGACCCGTGCGCGCGGTCGTCCGGGACCACGTCTCCGCCGTGGCGGCCCTTCTGACGGTAGCCTCGTTGGCGCTCGTATTCGGCGCCGTGCTCGGGAGCTTCCCGTCCGAACTCTTACCCCGGGCCCCCGATCCGGTCTTGCGCGCGATCCCGCATGTCAACGCAGTCATCAGCGTGATCGCCATCGCCGTGATCGCCACGGGGTGGCACGCGGCTCGATCCGGGCAGATCCGCCGGCATCGGGCCGCCATGCTCCTGGCCACCGGCCTCTTCGCCGCCTTCCTCGGCCTCTATCTCTATCGCGTGACGCTCGTGGGCCCGACGTCCTTCCCGGGACCCGCGGTCCTCTACCGCTGGCTCTACCTCCCGGTGTTGGCGGTGCACATCACGCTGGCGATCATCTGCATCCCGTTGGTCTACTACGTGCTGTTGATCGGTTTGAGTCATCCGGTGTCGGCGATTCCGCGCACTCGACACCCCACGGTTGGCCGGATCGCGGCGTCGCTCTGGCTCGTTTCGTTCACGCTCGGGACCGTCGTCTACCTGCTGCTGTACGTCGTTTACTGACAGTGTGGAAACGACCGATCAGTGGTCGCCGCTTTTCGACTGCCAGGCATAGCTGCGGCGTTTGGCGGACTTGCCGAAGCCACACGAGGAGCAGACGCCTTTGCGGGAGTGGTACGACTTCTCGCCGCAGCGTCGACACTTGACGTGGGTGGTCTTGTTCTTCTGCCCCTGGCTGGCCGTTCCGTCGCTCATGTTCTTGGCGAGAGGAGGGTATCGCGGCGTAAAACCGTTGTGTTGTGCTCCCTGTGGCGGCTTCCTGCCCCCATTCCGCCAGGTCTCGAAGGGGGCTGTAGCACGGGAATTCGGTGTCGAACAGGCGAGAGCGCAGCTCCCTCATTGCGATCCCTCGATCGCGCCAGGCGCGGGCCAGAACCCCTATGACGCGTCGGCGCCAACCGTGCGTATGGACATCACCCTTCTGGAACTCCACCTTCACGACGCGGAATTCAACGCGCCGTTCGCGAGTAATTCCGCCGACGGTGACGCCGAGCCAGCCGCTGCGGAGCCGGAGACCGATGACGACGGAGCGTCCGGCCGGAGCCCGGGCCCGCTCTTCGGACTCCTGGCGCTGGCCGGGTTAGCCATCGCGGTTCGGTATCTCCGCGGCCGGGAGACCCACCAATCGACGCTCGAGGAAGTCGAGGCCTGACCCCGCTCGTGGCGAGGATCTCGAATCGGACAGCCCGGGAGGATCCGTGACGCTGCTCGACAGTCTGCGGACGGTCGCGACGGCCTCCGGTGACGGAACGCTCGACTGGGATGCGGCGGCTCGAGCGGCCAAAGCCTCGACCGAGGCCGGCTCGGTCGCCATCGATGCGGACGAACGAACCGGCTTTGCGCGGGATGTCCGGGACGCCGCCGACGGAATTCGGGCCGCAACGGGCCTGAACTTCCACACCCCCGAGACGATCGAGGTGCAGTCCCGCCACCACTGGATCGACGCCAACATCACCACGTTCCGACGGGTCCTCGAGCCCCTCGAGGACCGCGAGGTCAGGCTGCCCGGGATCGCGCGCCGGGCCAACACCGCCACCATGGCCGGGCTGCTGGCCTTCGCGGCCCGGCACGTCCTCGGGCAGTACGATCCGCTGCTGCTCGCCGAGGACGAGCGCCCCGGGCTGTATTTCGTCCGGCCGAACCTGCTCCGGATCGCGGAGGAGCTCGAGCTTCGGCCGCCCCGGTTCAGACGCTGGATCGCCTTTCACGAAGTCACGCATGCGGCGGAGTTCGGGGCCGCGCCGTGGCTGGCGTCCGAGCTCGAGGACCGTGCCACGGCGGCCGTGGACTCCCTCGCCGAGGGCCGTTTCGACCGGGACCGCGTTCGGGAACTCGACGCGGCCATGACCGCCGTCGAGGGGTACGCCGAGTACGCGATGGAACAGGCCCTCGACGGGGCCTATTCCGATGTCCGCCGGAAGATCGACGAGCATCGGCGGGATCGAGGCCCGGTGGCGGCGCTGTTGTCCCACCTACTCGGCCTGGAACGGAAGCGCCGCCAGTACGAGCGCGGCAAGGTGTTCTTCGCGACGGTCGCGGAGGGGGGTGACGTCGAACCGTCGCTCGTCTGGGCGGAGCCGGCGTACCTCCCGACGGCCGCAGAGATCGAGGACCCGCCGCAGTGGATCGACCGCGTGGCCGGCTAGCGCGAAGCCATCGGGACTACGGCCAGGAACCCAACGCGAGGACGAGGGCGCCCCCGGTGACCGCGCCGGCGAGGGCGAGCAGCCCAGTTTCCAGCAGGGACGCGCCGCTGTACAGCCCCGACATGCCTGCCGACAACCCGACGACGCCGACCAGGCCGACCGCGACCAGCCGTCGATGGCGCTCGCGGTCCGCCGCGCTCGGCGGCCCGACCATCACCCGAAGCCGCGGTTGACCCCGTCGTCCTCGATGAGGTCCTCGAACTCCGAGTCCAGCAGGGCTTCGGCGTCCTCGAACGTCGACGCGAACTCGTCGAGTCGCTCGGGCCGGTCGTAGTTGTCGAACTCCAGCGGCCCGTAGGCCGGGGAGTCGATGGCGTCCATGAGATCGTCGAAGAGATCGTCGGGGCGGCTCGGGGCTTCGGCGTGGGCTTTCACGGTCTCCTCGAGCCGTCGGGCCTTCCGCTCGGCCTCCGATTCGTCGCTCGGCGGCTGCTGAACGGCGAAGCGGCCGTCCTCTGTGGCCGGTAGCAGCGGTTCGATCTCGTCATCGAGGCTGCGGGCGATCCGGCCGCCGAGTCCGCGGACCTCGAACGGGTTCTTCGCGTACGTCTTGAGCTGGTACAGGCCGACCGAGGGGTGGCCCAGGTAGAGGTCCTCGCCGATCCCGCCCTGGCGGGGCCCGGCCACCGCCCGCCAGTCGCCGGGGTCGACGTCCCGATCCACGACGTCGCCGACGAGATCCTGCCAGTCCCGAACGTGCATGGCCCGCCGTTACGGCCGTCCTCGCATGAATATGTCGGTCCCACCGTCGCCGGGGGCGGCTCAGTCCCCGCCAGCCGGGACCGTCCGTTCGGAGTCCTCGATCTCGCGCAGGACCCGCTGGTGGAAGCGCTGGAGGACCGCGCTCTCGTCCTCCGCCAGGACCACGTCGGAGTCAGACAGCGTCGCCAGCCCGAACGCCCGGGGCGACGGGGAGGCCACGTCCAGGCTGACGACCTCCAGGTCCCCGGCCTGGATCTGTTCGAGGACGGCCCGCAGCCCCGCCACGTTCAGCTTGTCCTCCAGCAGTTCCCGGTAGGTCTCCTCGAGCACCGCGAAGTCCTCCAAGGCCTCCGCAAATCCGAGCAGCATTTCGCCCGTCACCTGCTGCTTGGCGGCGGACTTCTCGTGGCCTTTGTACTGCTTGAGGATCATCAGCGAGCGCGTCGCGTTGATGCGGAAGTACCGCTGGAGGAGATCGGTATCCGCGATCGCCGCCCGGAGCGTCCGGCGGAGGTCCTCGGGCTGGAGGTCCCGGATGATCGCCGCGGGGTCGACCTTCCGGTTCAGCGGCATCGAGAGGGTAAAGCCGTGGTCGGCGACGGCCACGCCGACGTTCGCGTCGGTGCGCTCGGCACACCGGTGGGCGACCACCCGCGACAGCCCGTCGTTGAACTGGCGGCCGTAGTTCGAGTGGACGTAGTACCGTCGCTTGTAGTCCTCCTGATCGAGCACGCGCTCGACGACGAGCCGTTCGGGCGTCGAGAGGCTCTCCGGGCCGGCGTAGCGGACCTGCTCGTCGTAGAGCGCCGTCACCGCGTAGACCGCGTTCTCGTCGATCGGGAACTCGCGGAGCCACTGGCGGATGGCTGGTGCACCGCCGGCCTCGGCCCGATCGAGGAGGTCGGCCTGGAACCGGAGGATCGACCGGCCGAGATCGTAGGACAGCGGGAGACGCTCCGAGAACCACGACGGCACCGTCGGCCGCTCGTCGGTTGGGTCCACGTAGACGTTCGACCCCCGGCGGTAGCGGTACTCGAACCGCTCGCCGCCGAGCAGCACCACGTCGCCGGGCTCGAGCGTGTCGAGGTACGACTCGTCCAGGCTGCCGACCCACTCCTGCCCGTTTCGGGTCAGCACGGAACAGGAGAACGAATCCGGGATCGTCCCGACGTTCTGCATGTAGATCACCCGGGCCAGCCGGCCGCGGCGGCCGATCAGCCGGGCGTCCGTGTCGTGTTCCGCGTAGTGGTGCTCGCCGTCGGGCGGGTCGTTGGTGTCTCGCCAGACCTTGGCGTAGACGTTCCGAGCCTCGAGCCCGGGATAGTCCGCCGTCAAATATCGCAGCAGTTGGTCCCACTCCGCGTCGCTGTAGTCGCGGTACGGGTAGGCCCGGCGGAGGGTGGCCTTCACGTCGGCCTCCCGTTCGATGCTCGTGATCGCCATGCCGTAGACGTGCTGGGCCGCGACGTCCTGGGCCCGTTCGGGCGGGAAGATCCGGTCGACGAAACCCTCCGTGGCCTTGCGGACCATCACGCTACACTCGACGAGGTCGTCGCGGTCGAGGGCCACGACCCGGCCCGTGACCGTATCGCCCGGCGAGTGGCCGGCCCGACCGACCCGCTGGAGCAGCGCGGCGACGGATTTGGGACTCCCGACCTGCACCACCAGATCCAGCGTCGGCATGTCGATGCCCAGCTCGAGGCTGGTCGAGGTGGTGACCACGTCGATACGGCCGTCCTTGAGCCGTTCTTCGACGTCCTGGCGGACGTCGGCCGAGAGCGAGCCGTGGTGGCAGCCGGCGTTCGCCTCGCCGTAGTGGTCCGGGTATCGCTCGCGGAGGTTGAACAGGACGCGTTCGGCCCCCGACCGCGTGTTCGTGAAGACGAGCGTCGTGTCGTGCGCCTGGATCCAGTCGTGGAGGCGGGTGTAGAACGCCTCGGAGACCTCGTGGCGCGGCGTGCCCACCAGATCCGGAACCGGACAGACGAGCTCGAGATCGTAGTCCCGGACGAACCGGGTGTCCACCACCGCACAGGGGCGGGCGGGGCCGCCGTCGGATTCACGGCCGACCAGGAACTCGGCGATCGTATCGAGGGGTTCGACCGTCGCCGAGCAGCCGACCCGGGTCGGCGCGGTCTCGGTCAGGTTCTCGAGGCGTTCCAGGCTCACCGCCAGATGCGTGCCGCGCTTGTCCGCGGCGAGACTGTGGATCTCGTCGACGATGACGTACTCGACCGTCCGCAGCTTCTCGCGGAACTTCGGGGCACAGAGGAGAATGGCCAGCGTCTCCGGCGTCGTGTTCAAGATGTGTGGCGTCTCCTCGAGCATCCGCTGGCGCTCGTAGTCGTCGGTATCGCCGTGTCGGATGGCGTGGCGGATCTCGACGTCCTGGCCCTCGGTGATCGCGGTCAGCGGAACGTCGAGGTTCCGGTGGATGTCGTTGGCGAGCGAGCGGAGCGGCGACACGTAGAGGCAGTAGACCGCGTTCTCGAGCCCGTCGGTGCGGTCACGGCGGTAGAGCTCGTTGATAATGGCGGAGAAGCTCGCGAGGGTCTTACCGGTCCCCGTCGCGGCTGATACCAGCGTGTTCTGCTCATCGTGAATCTTGGGGATGGCCTCGCGCTGTGGTGGGGTGAAGAGGGGATCGTCACCGGCCCCGAACTGGTCGAGCCACCACTCCCGGACCCGCGGCTCGAGGAGCTCGAGAACCGACCGGTCCTCGGGGGGGAGGCGGTCCGGGACCTCGGGCGCGGCCATTCGCCCTGGCGCTTCGACGTCAGGCGGATAAGGCGTTGGGATAGCAGGGCGGAAGTGGTGGGGCGCCCTTCCCGGCCCCGCCCGTCACGCTCATTGTGACGCGTTTCCAATCCACGACCATGAGCGCCCGACCGGCTACCACGCCCAACTACCGGGAGCTCGCGGACCGGGAGTTCGAGCGGCGGGTCGCGGAGCTGTGGCGACGGTACGTCGACTGCGACCTCTGTGCGTACGACTGCCGGGTGGACCGGACGGCCGGTGAAACCGGCGCCTGTCGCGTCGACGACACCGCGTACGTCTCGTCCTACTTCGACCATCACGGCGAAGAGGACGTCCTGCGGGGCCACAACGGCAGCGGCACGATATTTCTCGCCCACTGTAACATGAGCTGCGTCTTCTGCCAGAACTTCGAGACGAGCCACGAGGCCCAGGGGGAGCCCGTGACGCCGTCGGAGATCGCCGACATGGCCCTCGAGCTCCAACGCCGGGGGTGTCACAACGTGAACTTCGTCTCGCCGACCCATCACTCGCCACACCTCGTGGAGGCCGTGCGGCTCGCCCGCGACCGGGGCCTGGAGGTCCCGGTCGTCTGGAACTGCGGGGGCTACGAGCGCGCCGAGGTCCTCGAACTCCTCGACGGCGTTGTCGACATCTACATGCCGGACGTGAAATGGAGCGACGACGCGGCCGCGGCGCAGTACTCGAAGGCCCCGGGCTACTGGTCGAACGTCAAGGAGTCCCTCCGTGAGATGCACCGCCAGGTGGGCCAGCTGGAGATCGATGCCAGCGGGCTCGCGACCGGCGGACTGCTGGTCCGCCACTTGGTCATGCCGGCCCATGTGGAGAACGCCAAGGACGTACTGACGTTCGTGGCCGAGGAACTCAGCCGGGACACGTTCGTGAACGTCATGGCCCAGTACCGGCCCCACTACAAAGCCCGGACCGAGGAGCGCTACGCGGAGATCA
>CAZKPC010000012.1:20851-26738 GCA_964554565.1 uncultured Halobacteriales archaeon | reverse complement strand
CTGCTGATCGATTGCGGGAGCGGGGCGCTGGGCCGTCTCGCCGCGACGAACACCGGCTACGAGGGCATCGACGCGGTCCTGTTCACCCACCATCACCTCGATCACGTCTCGGACCTCATGGTGCTGCTCAAGGCCCGGTGGCTCGCGGGCGCCGGCGGGTTACCGATCGCCGGGCCGCCCGGCACCGCGTCGCTGCTGGAAGGGCTCTTCGAGGTCCACGAGTACATGCAGGACCGCCTCGACACCCCGGTGACGGAGCTCGAACCCGGCACGAACAGTTTTGCGGGCTTCGATCTCGAGGCGCTCGAGACGCGCCATTCGATGCCCTGCCTCGCCTACCGGTTCGGCGATCGGTTCGCGTTCAGCGGGGACTCCGAGGCGTTCGAGGCGCTCGCGGCGTTCGCCGACGGCGTGAACGTCCTGGTGCACGACTGCTCGTTCCCGGACGGGGTCGACGTCTCGAACCACCCGACGCCCAGCCAACTCGGGGCGGTGCTCGCGGACTACGCCTACGGCACCGTGTTCCTGACCCACCTCTATCCCCATACTGAGGGCGAGCACGACGCGATGCTCGACTCGCTGGCCGCCGACTACGACGGCGAGGTCCGGTTCGCCGAGGACGGGTTGACGGTCGAAGCCTGAGTCGCGCGGCCGCTAGTCGATCCGGTAGCGGAGCAGGGCGGCGATGCCGCCGAGGCCCGCCAGCCGGCGCCCGGGATCGAACTCGCTGGTGAAGACGGTGACGTCGCCCCCCTGGTGCTCGACGGATTCGATGACGTCGTTCACGTCGATGGGCCACTCGCCCTGGTCGCCACGTTCGGCCCGGAGCCGTTCATCGAGGACGAGCAGTTCGTCGACCGCCCCGAACTCCGCGGCCCGCTCGACCGCCTCCGGACCATAGACGGCCGTCTCACCGGCCTTGATCCGGCGCATGAGCTCGTCGATCGCGGCCGCCTCGTCGGCCAGGCGGGTTTCGGCCAGCACGTCGTCTACCGCCCCCCGCGAGAAGACCTCGTGGACCCCGCGATCCCCGACGCTGCTGGTATCGACGACGTTGACCCTGTCGGCGAGGTCGGGATCGGCGTCCTCGAGGTGGTCGAGGGCGTCCTGCTTGGTGAACCCCGGTCCGGCCAGGATGATCGCGTCCGGGTCGAGGTTGGCCAGGACGGTCGCGAGTTCGTCGAACAGCTCCGACCGATCGCGCGCGTACTCCCCCTTCCCCGTCGGACCCGTGAGGGCGGTGCGCTCCTCGGCCCCGGATTGGCTCACCGTATGGACGTGCGCGGCGCCCTCCTCGACGGTCGCGATGGCGACGTCCGGCCGGTCGGCGGCCGCCTCGGCCTGAGCGAGCCGATCGTTCTGGTCGGGTTTCCAGACCTTCTCGATGGAGATCTCGTCGAAGGCTTCGACGTTCAGGGTGTGGTGATGGCCGAGCTGGTCCTCCCGGGAGCACTCGACGATGTCCCCGCTGACCCGCAGGCGGTTCGCGAACTCGTGGAACTCGGCCTCGTCGATCTCGATGGTGACCGACATGGACTCGCGCTCGCCGCCGGTATCACGGAGCCGCTCGTCGTCGCGTTGGATGCGCCGGGACGTCCGGCCCGCCACCCGGTCCCCCGGCTCGATGACGTACTGCAGATGCCAGAGGTCGTCGAGGTGCTCGGGAACGAGCGTTACCCGCTCCCGGTCGCCCTCGAGCCGTTCCCGGTCCCGGACTCGCATGTCGAGGCCTCACGCGGCCCGCCGCTAAAGTGCCTGCCGGTGCGGCTCAGGCTGCCGGCTCGCTGGTCGTCTCACCCGCTCCCTCGCCCCCGAGCCCTCCGGCGAAGCCTTGGCCGAAGAGGTGGTAGACGACCATCTGGAGGTAGAACAGGACGAAGACGCCGACCAGCACGATCGTCAGGAGGCTCCCGATCACGCCGAGCACGATCGACACCCCGATGACCAGCACCAACGCCACGAGGTAGTCGGTGCTGGCCGCGCCCGCCGCCACGGTCCGGAGCGCGAAGGCGGCGGTGAACTCGCCGGTCCGGGCGAAGTTGGCGATGGCAGCCGGCAGCAGATAGACCGCGGCCAGGACGAGGATCAGCAGGAAGAGCCCAACGAGGACACCTACGAAGGCCCCCTCCGGCGCGGCCATTGACTCCGGCCCGCTCGAGGAGCTCACGTCGGTGACGACCGCGAAGGAACCTCCGACCACGAACAACAGGAAGGTCGGGACGGCCGCGTAGACGAACTGGATCACCCAGACGAGGACGCCGTCGACGAGGAGCTCCACCCAGTCCCCGAATTTCGGTGGCGTGTCGTCGCCGTGCACCCCGGCCCGCACCACGCGCAGGAGATAGCCGTTCACGAGGATCCCGGGCACGATCAGGAAACTCAACAAGGAGAGGACGCCACCGATCAGGACCGTCTGGAGCCAGTCGTCGCTCTCCAAGGGGAACTCGAGCGCCTCGATGAGCATGGGCGGACGCCGGGGGCCGGTGCCCTGAGGGTTACGACCTACGCTCGCGAGCGGCCGGTCTCAGTCGCCGTCCATGATCCGGCTCCCGCCCGGCGGGAGGAACTTCGCGATCTCGTCCGGGCTGGCGATCTTCCGCACGAACGATTCGTCGGCGAAGGCCTCCCGAAAGCGGCGATAGATCCGCTTGGCGACGTCCCCCTGGGCGTAGCGTCCGGGCTCGACCGCGAGCGCGGTTTCGACGACCGGTTCGATCGCCTCCGGGGGCCCGCCGAGGACCCGGGTGTACGGCTCACACTGGATGCCCACCGCCGCGCCGACCGCGACATCGCGGTAGTAATCCCGGTCGCCACGGATGGCGAACGAGCCTTTGGCGAGGTACTCCCCGGGCTCGGGGGTCTTGCTGACCTGGTCGGGATCGACCGCGTACGCGTCCCCCGAGAAGCGGCCGTCCTTCCACACCGAGGAGTAGGAGACCGCGAACCGGGCGGCCTGCCGCTCGCTCGCGTCCGGGATCTCGACCCCCGCCCCGGACTCCGACGGACCCGTGGCCTTGATGATCGTCACCGGCGCGCCGTGGGCCTGGGTGTGGACGAACCGGTCGCCGGCCTCCAGGTACTTCTTCACGAGCTCCTCGTTCTGGTCGGCGTTCCGCCCGGCGATGACGAGGAAGTCCTCGGTCGTGTGGAACCACCGGAACCGTTCGTACCAGTGCTCCGATCGGCGCACCGGGACCGACGGCTTCGAGAGCCAGTCGGTCGGTACCCCGGCCTCGCTCTCCCCGTCAGCTTCGTCTGAATCGTCGGCCGTCCAGGCCTCCTGTTCGGCCTCGACCTCGGCGAGGGCGGCGCGGCTCTCCTCGAGCGCTTCCGCGGCGCCCTCGCGTTTCTCGTCGATGGCCTTGGCCTCCTGATAGTGCTGGTCGGCGTTCTTCTCGACGCCCATGTCCGGATCGATCGACACGCGGTGGCCCTCGAGCTCGAGGTCGACGAGGCCCTCGGCGGGATCGACATCGACCACCGCTTCGGCGGCTTCGATCCCGCGATCGGCCCCCTCCGCCAGGCGGGCGTCGATCTCCTCCCAGGGGACGTCGTCGGCCCGTGCCGAGCGCACGGTCCGGATGACTTCGTCCACGAGGTCGTACCGCGCGTACAGCGCTTCGGCCTTGGCGCGCTCGGCCTCGGCGGCCGCCTCGAACTCCTCGATGGCGGCTTCCTGCTGGTCGATCATCCGCTCGTACTTGGCGATCCGTTCCTCGAAATCCGGCCGATCGGCCGTCTCGTCGTCCGCCGTCTCGAGAGCGTGGAAGTAGGCATCGAGGGCCCCCTGGAACTCGTCGAAGGCCTCCGTTTCCAACGTCGCGCGCTCCTCGAGCGGTACCGGCGCCACGTCGACGACCTCGTTGTCCGCACGGTAGAGGCGCGGTTGGAAGTCGCCGGACGCGAGGGTATCAGAGAGGGATTCCAGCTCCGCGTAAAGGGCCTCGAAGATCGACTCGTCGGCGTCCGCGATGCCGAGGCCCTTCTCGACCCCGGCCCGGGTGCAGACCTCCTCGGCCCAGGTCCCGCCGAGGTTCAGTTGGGTCGCGAGCGTCCGCACGACGTCGGTATCGGAGTCCGCCATCCGGGCCGCGAACCCGTCGCGGTCGACAGTCAGCGGGTTCACGCGTGAAGCCGGGTGTTCGTACTGCGCCCCGGAGACGACGGTGCGGCTCTTCAGGCGGACCGTCCGCAAGCTGTCGATCACCCGGCCGTTCGCATCGACCACGGCCACGTTCCCGTCGCCGAACAGTTCGACGATCAGCGTATGGGTCGCCTCCTCGCCCTCGAAGGTGAACTCCAGGATCCGGTCGAACTCGTACTGCTCGACCGCGACGAGTTCCGTGTTGGCGAGCCGGCTCCGGAGCATCATCGCGAAGTCGGGCGGGCGCCCCGGCGCATCGGGTACCCGGTCCGGGTCCGCGCGGTGGACCCGTTTCACGTCGCCGATCTCACAGAGGAGCTCGAGCCGGCCGAAGTCGAAATCACGGAGGCGGAGCCGGACGAGATCGTCGCCGTAGAGGTAGGCCTTGTCGAGGCGCGCCCCCGTGTGCCTGGAGAGCTCTCGCGCGACGGCGGCCAGATCCACGCTCGAGAGCTCCCGCTTGGCCTCCATGGCGGCGGGTGCGCTCCGGCCGCGAAAAGGCCTGTCGTTGTCTCGTTGCCGGGCCTTCGGCGCCTTTTTGCGGGGACGGCTGGAAGCAACTGTATGCGGCCGGTCGGCCGGGTGTCGATCTGATGGCGTTCGAGGAATTGTTTGTTCGGATCGTGGGGACCGATCCGCTGGTGCAGGGGCTCGTCGGGGGCCTCGTCATCGCGACCTTGAACCTGTTCGGGGCCGCGCTCGTCCTCGTCTATCGCGATCCCTCGAAACGGCTCCTCGACGGCGCGATGGGGTTCGCCGCTGGCGTGATGCTGACCGCCGCGTTCACGAGCCTCATCCTCCCCGGGATCGAGCATCCGGCCGGGGGGCTGGTCCAGGTCCTCGTGGGCATCGCTCTCGGCGCCCTGCTGCTTGATCAGGCCGATCGATGGGTGCCCCACGTCCACGTCTTAGTCACCGGCCGGGCGCGCGCGGATCGCACCGAGATGGCCGGCTTGGAGGCCTCGGTCGTCCTGTTCATCGTCGCGATCACGCTGCACAACATGCCGGAAGGGCTGGCCGTTGGGATCGGCTTCGGGTCCGGCGATGTCGCCAACGCGATCTCGCTGATGCTCGCCATCGGCCTCCAGAACGTCCCGGAGGGACTCGCTGTGTCGATCGCGGCTGTGAACGCCGGGTTCGACCGCCACTTCTACGCGGCCCTGGCGGGCGTCCGCGCCGGACTTGTCGAGATCCCGTTGGCCGTGCTGGGGGCGGTGGCCGTCTCCGTCGTCACCCCGATACTGCCGTACGCGATGGGCTTCGCCGCCGGCGGCATGCTGTTCGTCATCTCCGACGAGATCATCCCGGAGACGCACGTCCGGGGCCACGAACGGGCCGCGACCGCCGGCACGATGATCGGCATCCTCGTGATGCTGACCCTGGACGTGGCGTTGGGGTAGGCTAGCCGACCGTGAACGAGCCGGTCATACCCGAGCTCCGATGCGGGGCGCAGTAGTATTCGTACGTCCCCGCGACCTCGAACGTGTGAGTGTAGACGTGGCCCTCGTCGAAGGTATCGTATTCGCCCCCGGCCGTCCCGGTCCAGTCGGCGCCGTCGGGGACGGTGCTCGGCTTGACGTTGTGCCCGCCCGACTCCCAGATCCAGCGGACGGTCTCGCCGGTGGCGATCTGGAAGGACTCGGGTTCGAAGGTCAGCGAGCCCGGGCCGACCTTCACCTCCTGGTCGACAGCCGGTCGCGGGGTGGCCGTCGGCGTGGGCGTTTGCGTCGGTGTCGGGGTCGG
>CAZKPC010000012.1:8073-20751 GCA_964554565.1 uncultured Halobacteriales archaeon | reverse complement strand
GTCGGTGTCGGGGTCGGGCTGTCGGTTTCGGTCGACGGTTCGCTGGCCGTCGTGGCTGTCTGAGTCGGGCTGGGGGTCGGCGTCCCGGCGGCCGAAGTCGTCTCCGGCCCGGTCTCGGGCGTGGTCGACCGCGTGTCGGTGGCCGGCGGCGCGGTCTCGGTGGACCCTTGATCGTCGCCGGTACAGCCGGCCAACCCGACCGCGGCGAGAAGAGAGCTGCGCTGGAGGAAGGTACGACGGCGCATACTCGAGTCAGCGGGGCTGCAGCCTTGTACCTTCGCCGAACTGCGACCCAATTTAGACCGGAACCGTGCCGGCCGGAGCATCCCTCGACCGCTGACCGTTCTCCGCCGATCAGCGAAGGCCCGTCCGCTTACAACCGCTTGACGACGTAAGGGCCGTCCTGGCGATAGCCGAGCTGCTCCCGGTAGTACTCCCGGGCGCCGATCCCGCTGATGACGGCGAGACGGTCGTATCCAGCCTCGGCCGCCAGCTGCTCGGCTTCCGTCATCAGCCGCTGTCCGTGGCCCTGATGTTGATGCTGGCCGGCCCCGCCGTCGCCGCCGACGGCCACCTCGCTGCCGTACACGTGGAGTTCCCGGACGAGCGCCGCGTTCGCCAGTTCCCGCCGGACGGGTTCACCTGGGAACCGCAGCCGACAGAAGCCGATCAACAGGTCCTGCTCGGGATCGGCGAGCTCGATGAAGTGCTCCGTGCCGCCGGCCGCCTCGTAGGTGAGGCGATCGAGCGCGATCCGGTTCGGCTCGGCGTCGTTGTGGCCAACGTCCCGGCACCGGATGCAATCGCAGGTCTCGCCCCGCTCCGCGAGCCGTTTCCGGGCGAGCTGCCGGAGGTTCGACTTCCAGACCCCTGCATCGATGAAGTCGGCCGGGATGTCCCGCTGGACCCGCTGGAGCCGCACGTACCGCGGGAGATCCGCCTTGATGTCCGCCACCAGTTCGGCCGCGGTCTCGTTCGTCAGCGGCTCGTACTCCCCCTGGTGCCACATGTCGAACGTGGCCGTCCCCCGGACCACGAGCGTGGGATAGATCTTCAGGTAGTCGGGCCGCCACGCCGGGTCCGCGAACAGCTGGCGGAAGTCCTCCCGCGACATCTCGGGGGTCATGCCCGGCTGGCCCGGCATCATGTGGAAGCCGACCTTGAACGCCGCGTCGCGGAGGCGCCGGTTGGCGTCGATCGACGCCGCGATGCCGTGGCCCCGGTGCATCTCGCGGTTGATACGTTCGTACGTCGTTTGGACGCCGACCTCGACCTTGGTCCCCCCGAGGCGGAGCATGCGGTCGATCTGCTCGGGATCACACCAGTCGGGTTTGGTCTCGAAGGTCGTCCCGATGCATCTGATGTCGGCGGTCTCGTTGGCGGCCTTCACGTCCTCGAGATAGCGGAACGGATACGCGTCCGGGTCTTGGGCGAACGACCGATCCTCCGCGGGGCTCGGTTCGGCATCGACGTCGTACTCGTTCATCGCCTGGAGCGCCCGCTTCACGAACCATTCCTGGTAGTCCGCCGAGCGGGCGGTCATCGTGCCGCCCATCAGGATGAGCTCGACCTTGTCGACGGGATGGCCGATCTGTCGGAGCTGATGCAGCCGGAGGGTCACCTGTCCGTACGGATCGTAGTCGTTCTGAACGCCCCGAGCCGCGGCGGGTTCGTGCCCGGTGTACGATTGGGCGCTCGAGAACTCCGAGCCCGGGCCGCCGGGGCAGTAGAGGCACTGCCCGTGGGGACAGGGCGCGGGCGAGGTCATGATCGCGACCGGCGAGACCCCCGATGCCGTCCGAACCGGTTTGCGCGAGACCGCCCGGCGGAGTTCTTCGCGTCGTTCCGGTGGGGCAAACTCGAGCAGTTCGGTGTTCTTCGGGACTTTCGGCGCCGACACCTGCCCACAGACCTCGGTCTTCGCGGCCTCGAGGTCCGCCGGATCGAGGTCCCCGTCCAACAGCCGGTCGACCAGCTCCTCGCAGGCCGCCCGGTACGCGTCGGACTCGGTGGGGGCGTCGGTGCTCATGGGCCCAGTTCGGGTCGGACGACGCCCCGGCTCTACAAGAGGGTGTCCCTGGCAGGCGTGCGTCCTCGATCGGGCGTTCCGTTTAGTGCTCCGAGATCGGGGATCGCGCCGGCGCGTTCCGCGGGGCAACCCGAACCGGTATCTGAAGACCGGTCGCTGGACGCAACCCTCAGGAAGCTTGGTCGGAGAGCTGACGACAGTCCGCGTGTCTGGCCGCTAGAGCCGTTCGGCGATCGCGGGGATCGCGGCTTCCAGGACCGCCTCGCGCTCGCCGGAGAGGAACAGCAGGGTCCCGTCCCGACCGCCACGGACCTCCGAGCCGGCGGTCGGCGCCGCCTCGTCGACGACCTCCGCGACCTCGCGGAGGTCCACGGGCTCCCGGCTCCAGACGGTGAGCTCGTCGGCGTCCGCGCCGATGATCGCATCCAGATCGCCCGCCTGGTCGGCTAGAGCGCCGAGCAGCACGTCGGCCGGGGGGAAGTCGTACTGGTGTGTATAGGCGTCCACGTCGAGCACGCTCAGGGTGGCGCCGTCGACGCTCCAGTTCTCGAGGTGGGGTTCGGCGGTCCGGACAGCCTCGTCGAGGCGGTTCCGGAACTGCTCGCTCGCCGGCTCGGCGAGTTCGGCGTCCCCGAACAGGAGGTCAGCGATGAGCTGGCGCTTGTCCTGGTAGACCTGGTAGAAGGCCTCGAGGCCGACGGCCTCGCGCAGCGCAGCGACCGTCGACTCGTCGTGACCGGCTTCGGTCGCCAGGTCGGCGTACGCTGCCGGGGTGTCCCGCCAGTAGCTGATCGCCGGCAGGTGGCGGAGTTCCTCGCGGACGTCCGGGTTGACGGCGGCCGCGATGTTCGCCGACAGCGCGGTCGACGTCACCGTCTCAGCCTCGGTGGTTTCGGCGAGGTGCGGGCTCACGAAGACGTCCGCGGCATCGCTGGCCGCCTCGTCCGGGAACCCGGCGTCAACAACGACCCGCCGGGCGCCGTACACGTCCAACAGGTCCAATGCATCCATGGATTCAGCCGTCGAGCCGGCGCCCACGAACACGAAGAGCGGCACTTTCTCGGCATGGCGCTCCTGGGCGTCGAGCAGCTTCGTCACGTCGCGGATCGCGTCGGCGAGCCCGTAGACGCGGTCCTCGAGGGGACGGCGATCGACGTAGTGGTAAACGGCGTCGTTGGCGTCGTGCTCGTCACGCACGAGCGGCAGCACCGCCCGCTCGATGGCGGCCGCCGCGACGTAGCCGTCCGTCCGGCTGCGGTGGCGGATCACGACGGGCCGGGCCTCGTAGACGGCCCGCCTGATGGCGGTCGCCGCTTCGAGCAGCCCGTCGCGCACGGCCTCGACGCCCTCGTGGGCCGCTAGGAGTTCGAGGCCGTCCGGGGTTGCTCGGTCCTCCAGGGCCGATTCCAGCCGGTCCTCGACGGTCGCTCGGTCGTCACCCTCGAGCTCGACGAGCGTTTCGGTCTCGACCTGGACGTCGCCCCGGTGGTCTTCGACGACGCCGTCGACCCGGATGACGGCGCCGGCTTCGATCTCGGGATGGGCGCGAACGCCGGCGGCCTCGAAGGCGGCACAGTCGACCGATCCGGTCTCGTCTCGGACCTCGAAGATCGTCGGCCCGCTGGTCTGCCGGACGTCGATGACTTCGCCCTCGATGCGCACCGGCGACCCGACCTGATCCTCGAGGCCCACGATCTCGGTCCGTTTGAGCGGCGATTCCATGACGGCTCCGCCGCCGAGCTCGTCGGCCGACATCTCGGGCTCTGACTCGGCGGTCGCTTCGGCCGGCTGCGACACCGCCTCGGCGGGCCCGCCGCCCGCCGGGCTGGCTTGGGCGCCACCGTCAGGTTGGTCGGCCGTCGGAGCGGCCTCCGCGGAGGGCGTCCCGGCTGCCGCCGTCGGTTCCGGACTCGCGGTCGGCTCGGCGGAGCCTTCGCCGGTGGCCTCCGTCGGATCGTCTTCCTCGGCCGTGTCAGGCAGTTCATCGCCCGCCGGGGTCTGAACGAGCTCGTCCCGGAACTCCTCCGGGGCCTGGCGGATCGACCAGCTCAGGTCGACGTTGCCGTTGTCCCGGACGTTCGTCACTTGGACGTAGACCGAGTCGCCGGGGTCCCAGTCGAGGCTCTCCAACCGGTGGGGGAGCTCGCTGCGGTGCAGCAGGCCCGTGACCTGGTCACCGATGTCGACGAAGACGCCGAAATCGGCGAAGCCGTCGACGGTCCCGCGGTAGAACCGGTTCGGGGTCAATTCGTCGGGGCTGTTCCCGGTAAACTCGAAACAGACGTCCTCTTCATGGCTTGCGCAGACGTGGCCGTCCACGTCTGATCCGCAGATAACGCACGTACCCATTTGCATGAAGCAAGCGGACGCGCCCCTAAACGGTTGTCGAAACGGGGCGGGGGGTCACTCGAACACCGGGCTCTCCTCCGCCAGCCGGTCGATGCCGGCCGCGACCTCGCGGGCCGTCTCCGGCGGGACCGCGACGTGGACGTCCGACCCGGCTTCGTCCTCGAACACGAGCTTGACCCGCTCATCGCCGAACTCCCGGGCCTCGGCGTCCTCCACGTCGTACAGTTTGACCGTTGCCGTCTTGTTCGAGGGCCCGACGTGTTTCACGACCCCCTCCTTGAGTTCCAGGGTGAAATCCGACAGCGAAACCGTGATCATGGGCGGGCTATCGCCGGCGGGCTCAAAAACCGTAGCTTCCGGCCAGGAGCTGCTGGGCCGCCAGAAACCCCCGGAAGCCGTACCCGAAGACCGCCGCGGCTGGCAGCACGCCGGCCAGAACCGCCCGCCGGATGTCGGTCTCGTGCACGACAGCCAGCCCGAAGACGAGCAGCCAAGCGCCGTAAGCGGCACAGAGGACCCTGAGCGCGGGCATCGGGATCCCGGCCAGAACACACGGTGCGATCGCGTAGCCGAGGACCTGCACTGTTTCGGACACGCCGGCCCGCTCCGCGACGAGCGGCCGGAGCACGAGGGTCTGGATCGCGGCTAGCAGGTGGAGCGCCGCCGGCGTTATCAACAGGGCCGCCAGGCCGACGATCACGGCAGCGGACGCCAGGCGCCCGCCGGCCAATGACGGGATCGCGGTCGGCACCAGCGCCAACCGGCCGGCTTCCTCGATCGCGACCACGGCCATTGCGAACGTGAGGCCCGGTCCCTGGTCGCCGGGCGCCACGCCGGACCGGAAGAACCGCCGCGGACGGAGTACCACCTCGATCCAGGCCCGCGCGAGGCCACGCGGCCCGCGGTCGCGACCGCCGCCCGGATCGTCGACCCAGCTGGTCACCGGTCCCTCCACCCGGATTCGGGAACGCAGCGGCCCTGACAACCAGCGGTGAGACCGTCCCGGTGCCGCATGGGCTTCAGAAGTACTCCCGGAGGTACCCCTTCCGCGGGGGGAAGAGCTCAGCGAGCAGCGAGACCGCCTCGTCGTCCGCTTCCAACGCACCGGCCTCGGCAGCTCGCTGGGCGGTGATGGTCCCACAGGCGAGTCGCGATAGCGTGTCGATCGGGAGTTCGACGCTCACGGCGTCGACCGCACCGCCCTGGACGTCGTACCGACCGTCGGACGCTGTGAGGGTCGTTGGTCCGTCGTTCCAGGGGGCGAGATCGTCGGTGACTGAGACCGTGAGCCGGGCGCCTGCGTCCGTCGGCGCCGGCAGGGCCTCGAGGGCCGTGGGCACCTCAACGAGGCGGCCCATGGGGCCCGGCAGCAGCTCCATGTCGACCTCCTGGGGATCATCGACGAGCTCGAAGAGCAGCTCGGACGGCTGGGCATGGACCTGCACTGATTCGGCCTGGGCCGCGTGCCGGTTGATGAACCGCAGCAGGTTCACCGTCGCGGCCGTGTCCGGGTTGCCAAGGTCCGACACCCGGAGCTCGCGCTCGTCCTCCGACTTGTTCACCTCGTAGCGGATGTATCCCGCCAACCGGCCGTCGGTATACCAGCCATAGACGTAGGGCTCGTCGCCGCGTGAATCGAAGAAGCGGTGGCGATACCACGCTTCGGTCCGGCGCATCGTGAGGTCCCTGGCGGCGGCGATTCGCTCGTCGAGCCGTTGGAGCGCAGCGTGGTCCTCGGGATCGAGTCGCTCGAAGCGGCCCCCGGCCAGCCGGTGATCGGTGACTGACGCGACGGCCGACGGTTCGAACTCGAAACGGCCGATCGAGCCGAGGCGGCCCCAGCCGAACTGGCGGTAGAACGGGTGGTCGAACGGCCAGAGGAGCGCGAACGGCCAGTCCCGCTCCCGGTATTCGGCCAGCGACTCGCGAACGACGGTGCGAGCGTGTCCCTGATGGCGGTTTTCGGGCCGGGTCGCCACGCCGCCGAGGCCAACGGCCTGGACCCAGTCGCCGCGAACCGTGATCGTGAACGGGTAGTGCTTGACGGTGGTGACCGGCCGCCCGTCCTCGTACAGCGCGCGCCGTTCGCCGGGGTGGTCAGCCGCCGGGAGGTCATCGGGTGACTCCGGTTGCGGCCCGGCCTCAGCCCGGAACGCGTAGTTCTGCACCCGGCGGTAGGCCTCGATGTCGTCCTCGGGGACCGGGCCGTACTCGACCATGTCCCCGCACTGGCAACCGGCGGTCAAAAACCTGGTCAGTCCTCGGCCCCGACGTTCTGCTCGCTCTCGAAGGTCGTCGGATCCGGCTCGATGTTCGCGAAGCGGACGGCCCGCCGACCGAGCGCAGCGACTCGGTCCTCCAGGTCAGAGTCGGTGAACTGGCCGTCCTCGATGACGTCCCTGGCCCTCGGGACCGCGGCCTGGTACGGCAGGACCCAGGCGTCGAGGGAGCGACAAACCGATCGGAGGTGGTCCAAGGCGGTCAGCGGGAAGCTCCCGCCGGCGACGGCCAACAAGCCCACGGTGGTGTTCTCGAACTCGTCGAACCCACAGTAGTCCAGGGCGTTCTTCAGCGGTGACGCGTAGGACCCGTGATACATCGGGGTGCCCAGCAGGATCGCGTCGGCGGCCCCGACCGTCCGTTGGAGGCCTTCCGCGTCCCCGGCGTCGCGGTCGTCCGGATCGAACACCGGGAGGTCGTAGCGCCGCAGATCGACGAGGTCCGTCCCGGCGCCGACGCCCTCGGCGCCCGCCAACGCCCGCGCGATCGCGATCCGGGTATAACTCTCGTCGCGCAAGCTCCCCACGAGGCCCGTGACCTGGACTCGGTCACTCATGGCGCAGGGGAGTCTCCGGGCTCACAAAGACCCATCCCTTTCGGTGAACAGTGACTGGCGGCTAGCGGGCTAGTCGGGCGACGGGCTCGTCGCCGTCGGTTTCGATCTCGACCAGCCCGTCCTCGGCGAGATCATCGAGGAGCGCCCGGAGCCAGTTCCGGCCGTACTCCCCGTCCGGTGTGTAGTCGACCCGGACCCGGCGGCCGAGCGAGGACAGCGGCAGTTCATCGGCGTCCTCGAGGGCCCTGATCACCCGGCCCCGGAACTGGCGGCGGCTGCCCTCGAAGGCCGGCTGGGTGGGGACATCGGGAGCCGTGAAATCCCCCGTTGCATAGGCGTCACACCGGTCGCGCCAGGGACAGGGGCCGTCATCACAGCGTGGCGTCGGCGCACACACCGTCCCGCCCAGCTCCATCACGGCCTCGTTCCAGTCCCGTGATCGGCCGTCCGGCAGCAGCCGCTGGGCGACGGCCTCGAACGCGGCGTCATCATCTGGCACGGAGAACGCCCGGTGGAGGACACGCTTCACGTTCGTGTCCACGACCGCCGCGGGCTCGCCGAAGGCGAAGGAGGCGACTGCCGTCGCCGTGTAGGGCCCGACGCCGACGAGCTCCTGGAGCTCGTCGGTCGTTTCCGGAACGGCACCCTCGTACTCTTCAACCAGCAGCTGTGCGGACTCGTGGAGGTACCGGGCACGGTTGTTGTAGCCGAGGCTGTGGGCCGACCAGAACCCGATGACGTCCGCCCGATCCGCGGCCGCCAGGGCTTCGACCGTCGGCCAGCGGTCGACGAACGCTTCCCAGGGGTCGACGACCCGGTCGAGCTGGGTTTGTTGGCTCATCACTTCACAGACCAGTAGCTTGTAGGGATCGTCCGTCTCCCGCCAGGGGAACGAGCGGCCGGCGGACGCGTACCAATCGAGGAGCGCCTCTCGCACCCCCTCGAGGTCGCCAGGGAGGGACTCCTCGGGGCCCTCGCTCATCGCGAGCGAGCCTTGCCCGAGCGGGTGGTTAGGCGTGGCGGTCCGCGAGGCCTGAAACAGAAGCGGTATGGCCGGGTAGCTCCTCCCGGCGGCCATGAGCCTGGACGCGCTGGAGGCGGACATCGAAGCCACGTACGGCGATCTCGAGGACGCCCTGGAGGTCCCGTTGGACCGGGAGACCAAACACGAGCTCGCGATGTTGGTCGCGGTGCTGGCCGACGACCGCGCGGATCTCGTTCAGCGCGCGGTCCACTTGCTGTTCCAGACGACGGTCGACGTCGGGAAGCTCGATTTCCACCTCCGGAACGAGTACGGGATCACCTACGACGAGTACCTGGCCGGCATGACCTACGATGAGATGACCGGCGCCGACCAGTTCCCCCAGACGGACGACGACCGCCGCTACCAGTTTTGAGCGCGCGGCGGACCCTAGGTGACGTCGGCGCTGTAGGGCAGGGCCGGGGTCGCCTCCGCCACCCGCTCGTCGGCGATGGCCTCGGCCAACAGCTCGACGCCCAGCTCCAGCTCGCGCTCGGTGACGTCCAGCGGCGGCAACACCCGAAGCGTCTTGACGCCACAGGGCAGGAGCAGGAGCCCGCGCTCGAACGCCGCCTCGAGGACGCAATCGCGGCGAGCCTGGCGGTCGAACTCCAGCGCGGCCAGCAGTCCCAGGCTCCGAACGTCCTCGACGTAGGGCGCCTCGACGCCACGGAGGGCCTCCTGAAGCGCCTCGCCCCGGCGTTCGGCGTTGGCGAGGAGGTCCTGTTCGCGGATCACGTCGATCGTGGCGGCCCCCACGAACGACGAGAGCAGGTCGCCCGCGCCCCAGGTCGAGGACAGCCGGCCCGTCGCCTCGGGGAACGTGTGCTCGGCGGCGATGGTCGCACCGACCCGGAGGCCCTTGGCCGCGGTGATGACGTCGGGGTCGAAGGCGTAGTGGTCCGCGGCCCACCACGACCCTGACCGCCCGAGGCCCGTCTGGATCTCGTCGACGATGAGGGGGATGTCGTGGGTGTCACAGACTGCGGCGATCTCGTTGGCGAACGCGGGACTCGGCAGCCGGTAGCCGCCTTCCCCTTGGACGGGTTCCAGGATGACGTAGGCGACGTCCGCGGGCGCCATGTTCCCGCCCGGGTCCGCCAGCCGCTGCCGGAGCACGGAGCCGTCGTCCCCCGGAAAGAAGCCACACGAGCAGGTCTCGGCCGTGCAGCCCCGGTCGTCACAGAACGGCAGCTCGACGATGCCTTGGATCTCCGGGAACCCGCGGCGATGGGTGGCTTTCGAACGGTTGAGCGAGAGCGCACCCAGCGTGCGGCCGTGGAACGCGCCGGAGAACGTGATGCCGTATTCGGCACCGGGCCGGGCGTCGTAGCAGATCTTGATGGCGTTCTCGACGGCCTCCGCTCCGGAGTTCGAGAGGAAGACGGTATCGAGCCCGTAGTCGCCTGAGAGGTCCACCAGCCGCTCCATGAGTTCAGTCGGGCCGGGGAGCTGCTCGCCGCGGGATCCGCCGATCGCCGTGTAGAAGTCCTGCCCGGCGGTTTTCAGCGGGTCCACCACCTCGAACTCCGCCAGCCGGTCCTGGAGGTGGGGATTGTTATATCCCAACGGAGCGGCGGCCACGTGGCAGGTGAAATCCAGCAGCACGTTGCCGTCGACGTCCGTACAGAAGGGCCCCTCGGCCGGGGCGGTGGGATCCCAGACGAACTCGTAGACGTAGGTGCTCGGCGCGGCCACCTCGTGATGTCGCTCGACCTGGTCCCGAGCCAGCGGGCCGGGCAGTTCATCGACCTGGGGCTCGGCGACGGAGCGATCCATGGCGGAGCCTACGGCGAGCGCGGACCTAAATCCCGGGACTCCGGGTTTCAGGACGGTCAGCTGCTGGGAACACGGTCACCGGGATCGGACATCGGATGCGAGGGCTGGAGAGGTCCGCCCCGCGCCGAGAGTCAGGGGGAGCGGTTACGCCGACCGGCGGGGCTAGGCCACGACCAGGAACCCGAACCCGCTCGCGACCACCAGCAGGCCGCTCCAGGCGGTGACCTTCAGGGCGAACGACCGATCCGAGATCCCCAGCGTCAACGCCGCCTTGACCGCGATGCTCGCGATGGTGGCGAGCAGGATGGCCGAGGTGGCGACCACGCCCGTGATGGTGCCGGCCCGGTAGAGCACGACGGCCGAGGTCGTCGCGCCGGCGCTGGAGACCAGCCCGGACAGCGCCGCCGCGATGTAGAGCCCCTGCGAGCCGAACTCGGCCTGGGCGACCGCCCCGGCGATCACGATGAAGAGGAACACGCCCCCGAACCCGAGCACGTAGCGCATCGAGAACGGGCTCTCGAGCTCCAGGTCGAAGGACGCCGACCAGTCGGCCGTCGCCGCGGCGATCGCGACCGCGCCCACGATCACGATCCCCAACGGGATCACCGTCTGGAGGAGCGGCCGGTCCGGCAGCGTGAACGCGACGGCGATCACGAGGTTCCGGACCGCCATGGCGGCGTCGGCGAGGAGGATCGCGGCGACACCGTACGCACTCAGGTCCGGCTGCCGGCGGATCCGTTCGAGCACCGTTCCGACGACGGCGGTCGAGGAGGCCAGGCCGCCGAAGAACCCCGTGATCGCCAGCCCTCGACCGCCGTAGACCGAGACCAGGGCGTAGTTCACGAGGCCGATCCCGGCGACGGTCACGACCATGAGCCAGACCACCCGGGGTTCGATCTCCAGGGTCAGCGAGCCGACGACGAGGGTCTCCTCGGCCGGTAACAGCGGGAAGACCACGAAGGCCAGGATGGCGAACTCCGTCGCCGAGCGGAGCTCCTCCCGGCTGAGCCCCCACGCGAACGTGTGGAGCTCCCGCTTGAGGACTAACAGGAGCGAGGACAAGACGGCGACCACGACCCCCTCGAGAATCAGGCCCTGAACGATCAACACGCCGACCCCGTAGGCGACTAGCATCGACACCGAGGTGGTCAAGGCCAGCCCCCCGGGTTCGTCGCGGAGGCCCTGGACGGCGAGCAGGACGCCCTGTGTGATGACCAATAACCCGCCGATGACGAGCAGGACCTCGATCCCCAGCAATGCGAACAGGGCCCCGAGCAGGCTGATGAGCGAGAACGTCCGGATCCCGGCGGATTTTTCCGACCATTCGCGTTCGAGCCCCAGGAAGAGCCCGAGCGCCGCGGCCAGCACCAGCCGTACGACTGGGGTGTCCAACGGGGCGGAGGCGATGGTCTCGATGATGCCGGGCACCCGTTCGCGTTGGGGGAAGGGGGTAATAAGGCCTAGTGGGACGGCACGGAAGCTTTTTGCCCGCGCCAGCGCCGGGTTTCGGCATGACGCGGCTCGTGCCGGACGACCGGTCGCGGGTCGCCTGGTGGCTCATCGGGCTCCTGTTGGGCGGGGTGCTGGCGTTCGTCGTCGTCCGCTTCATCGGGACGTTCGTGTTCGGCGTCTTCCTCTACTACGCGACCCGGCCGATCTATACCCGCCTCAAACGGCGGGTCCGGCCGCCGAGCCTCGCGGCCGGCCTGTCGCTGTTCGTCCTCGCGCTGCCGGTGTTGCTTCTGCTGACTTATGCGCTTGGCATCGCGCTCCAGGAGCTATCACGCCTGGCGGAGGTGTATGATCTCGCGGTTCTCGAGCCGGTCTTGGGCCCCTACCTCGATGTCTCGACCGTCCCGGCGCAGCCCGAAGAACTCCTAGCCGGCGGCGGCATTGACGCCCTCCTCGCCACCGTTCGTTCCGCGCGCACTTACGTCGGCTTCCTGGGCAACGGGGCCTTGCACCTCTTCGTGATGATCGCCATCGCGTTCTACCTACTCCGGGACGATCACAAGCTGGCCCGCTGGGGCGGGCGCCGGTTCGGCGACCAGGCCGGCGTGCTGGAGATGTACGCGAGGGCGGTCGATCGGAGCTTCCACCAAGTCTTCTTCGGGAACATCGTGAACGCCGTCCTGACGGGCGTTATCGGCGCGATCGTCTATAGCGGGTTGGATCTGTTCCCGCCGGGGACCCTCCCCGGTGGGATCCCCTACCCCGCGCTGCTGGGACTGCTCGCCGGGGCGGCCAGCCTGATCCCGATCGTCGGGATGAAACTGGTCTACTTCCCCGCCGGGCTGTATCTGCTGGCGGTCGCCTTCATGAGTGGCGGGCCACGAGCGCTCTGGTATCCGGCCCTGTTCTTCGGCCTCTCCTTCGTGGTCGTCGATACGATCCCGGACCTCGTCCTGCGGCCCTACATCTCCGGCCGCAGCCTCCACGTCGGCATGCTGATGCTGGCGTACATCCTCGGCCCGCTGCTGTTCGGGTGGTACGGGATCTTCCTGGGTCCGATGCTCATAGTGCTGATCGTGCAGTTCGTCCGGCTCGTGCTCCCAGAACTGGTGGCTGGGGTCCCGATCAAGCCGGTGGCGGTGGATCCGTCGAACGTGCTGAGTCCGCCGCCCGATTCAGATGACGATTCCGACGATGGAGCCGACGGCGATC
>CAZKPC010000012.1:0-7973 GCA_964554565.1 uncultured Halobacteriales archaeon | reverse complement strand
CGATTCAGATGACGATTCCGACGATGGAGCCGACGGCGATCCGAACGCGAGTGCCGGCGGATCCTGATCGGCAGGCCCATCGCGATATGCGCTGGCCGGACGGCGAAGGTAACCTTATCTCGGGTCCGGGCCTGCTATCGCCTATGCCCGAAGAGCTGCTCTTCGAGGACGAACGCAAACTGACACGGGCTGAGATCGCCCGATACCTCCGATCCGTCGCCGACAAACTGGTCGATGGGGGTGAGTTGACCATCTCGGCCGGCGAACGGAGTATCACGATCGATCCGCCTGAACGGACGACCTTCGAAGTCAAGGTCGAACGTGAAACGGAAGGGGGCGGCGACCGCGGAGAACTGAGCCTCGAGATCGAGTTGGAGTGGCCGGAGGGCCAATCTGCTCAGGGCGGCGACTTGACGGTCGAATAGGCCGGTATCATTTCAGCTCACTATCGCCACTGCCGCCGCTCGAAACCGATCAAAAGGAAGCGGACCGGCGGAACGTCCGCGGTCCGCTGCCGCCCTGAATTGGTCCCCGCTGACGCTTCGGCCCTCCAAGACGAAGCGTCACTGGCGTTGTATCCTTGGCGTAGTCTTAAAACTACCGCCAGAGCGCTCGGCCGGCTGGACGGCCGGCTCAGAGGTGCTCCTCCTCGAGCACCCACCCGAGCGCCCGTTTGTAGTGGCTGAAGAGCTGCCGCACGCCCTCGTGTCGCATGTCCTCGTGATCGAGCTCCTCGGCGAGGAACTCGTACTGCTCGCGGACTTCGGCCTCCGATCGCATGGTCCGACTCTGGGGGGCTCGACTGAACGCTTTTCGGCTGACGCCGGCTGCTCGCATTTGCCGCATTTTCCAGCGAGGGATCGACCAACGCGGTTTTCCGCTGGGCAACCGAACAGAACCGCGATGAAGCTCCGGGAGCGCCGGGAGTGTGTCGACTGCGGCGAGTGCTGGTCGTACTTCGAGCGTGAGAGCGTCACCTGTCCCAGCTGTGGGAGCGTGCGGAGCACCGCGCTCGATGCGGAGGGAACGCTGCACACCGTCGGCGGCGACGACTTGGACCTCACCGAAGCGCGGCAGGCCGTGGATGAAGAGCCGCTCCGAACCGTCGCCCGGTTGGCGGCCGATGCCAGCAGGGGGTTCATGGCGGAGCAGGGGTTCATCGACCGGGGCGAGCTCCGATCGCTGGACGATACCACGGTGGCGGCGGCCGAACTCCGGCAGGCCGCCGATCGGCTTCGCCGATCAATGGACCCCGAGGAGGACGCCGAGTGGTACTTCCTGGCTCTCCTCCGCGGAGCCGAGGACGGCGAGCGACCCGAGGAGGTCCCCCCGGGGTTCGAGCCCGTTCGGGGCCTGGCGATCGCGTCGGCCGTCGAACGGTACCGGTCCGACCTCGCGCGGTATCTCGAGGTCCAGCCGGATCCGGAGGCCCGACGGGTCCTCGGGATCCTGCGGGACCACCTGCGCCGTGTCGAGGCCCTGGACGGGGACGTCCCGGTCGAGCACGCGGAGCGGTTACTCGCGGCCGCCCGGGAGCTCGGAGCCTACATCCAGGGCGAGGAAGGAACCCTGGCTCGCGCCGAGGACCGACTCGCCAGGCTCTGAACACCCGTCTGGGGCTTTTCTGTGACCCAGGGCCGGCTGCCTGCAAGCACCCCGTTTGTGGCGCCGAGGGCTCCGCCGGACGCACTGATCTCGGAGCGAACAGGCCCGGGGGCGATCGGGATTCTCGAAGAGGACGTTTGCCTGAGCTCATGGGATAGGGGGACGGCCTCGCCCGACGCCGGGGCTGGGCGCCGGAAACCGCCTCCGAATACCTCTGCGAGGTCGAGCAGCGGGTCCCGCTCGCGGTTGGCTCCGGGATATGGGTTTATGTGGGGTCCTTGTGAAGTCCGCCGCATGTCCCAGGTCAAGATCTCGCTCGACGAGGACCGGATCCCGACGCAGTGGTACAACGTCCTGGCCGACCTGCCGGGCGATCCCTCGCCGCCCCTTGACCCGGAGACCCACGAGCCGATGCCGCCGGAGGCGCTCGAGCCGTTGTTCCCGGGGGCGCTCATCGAGCAGGAGATGAGCACGGACCGCTGGATCGACATCCCGGATCCGGTCCGTGACGTGTACCGCCAATGGCGACCCACGCCGATGTACCGGGCCCGCTCGTTGGAGGAAGCCCTCGACACCCCGGCGAAGATCTATTACAAGTACGAGGGCACGAGCCCGCCGGGCAGCCACAAGCCGAACACGGCGGTCGCCCAGGCGTACTACAACAAGGAGGCCGGGATCGACCGCATCGCGACCGAGACCGGGGCCGGCCAGTGGGGCAGCGCCCTCGCCTACGGGGCCCAGACGTTCGGGCTCGACGCGACGGTCTACATGGTCCGGATCAGCTACGAACAGAAGCCCGACCGCCGGCCGATGATGGAGACTTGGGGCGCTGACGTCCTCCCGAGCCCCTCGGAGCAGACCAAGGCCGGCCAGGACGTCCTCGCCGACGACCCGGAGAGCCCCGGCAGCCTCGGCATCGCGATCTCGGAGGCCATCGAGGACGCGGCGACCAACGAGAACACCAGCTACTCCCTCGGGAGCGTCCTCAACCACGTCCTGACCCACCAGTCGGTCATCGGCCTCGAGGCCAGAGAGCAGTTCGCGGAGGCCGGCGTCGACCCCGACGTCCTGATCGGGTGTGCCGGCGGCGGGTCGAGCTACGGCGGCTTCTCGCTGCCGTTCGTCAAGGACGTCCTCGGCGGGGAGCGCGACCTGGAGTTCCGGATCGTGGAACCGACGGCCTGTCCGACGTTCACGAAGGGCGAGTACCGCTATGACTTCGGCGACTCCGCGGGCCAGACGCCGCTGATGAAGATGCACACGCTGGGGCATTCCTTCGTGCCGCCGCCGATCCATGCCGGCGGCCTCCGCTACCACGGCATGGCGCCGATCCTGTCGGCCCTCGTGGACGAGGGGCTGATGAACCCGATCGCCATCTCCCAGCTCGACATGTTCGAGGGGTCGGTCCAGTTCGCCCAGGCCGAGGGGATCATCCCGGCGCCCGAGCCCGGGCACGCGGTCCAGGAGGCCATCAACGAGGCCATCCGGTGCCGGGAGACCGGCGAGGAGAAGGTCATCGGCTTCCTCCTCTGTGGCCACGGCTACTTCGACATGGGCGCCTACAGCGACTACCTCGCCGGGGAGCTCGAGCACGTGGAGTACTCCGACGAGGCGGCGGCCGAGTCACTGGCGAGCGTCCCCGAGGTCGGGGCTGACTAGCCCGGACGGCTCGCTCGCGCCGATCTCTCCATTCGACCACTGTCGTTGCACGCAGCACAGGCTGTGCCTCTCTGCGGGTTGAGCCGCCTAGCGCTCAGGTCACCCCGCCGCGCTGCTCGTCGTAGTCCTCGTACGCCGCGTCCGCCAGCACCGCCTGAAGGGTCTCGATGGCCTCGTAGACGTCCTCGAAGCCGATGAAGTACGGCGAGGGACACAGCCGCACCACGTCGGGCGGCCGGAAGTCCACGACGACGCCGCGGTCCTTCAACGCCAGGCTCACCCGATAGGCTTCCGGGTGCTCGATGGCCACGTGCCCGCCACGTCGCTCCGGGGCCCGGGGCGTGCCGACGGTACAGCTCGGCAGTCGTTCGTCCACGAGATAGACCAGGTACGCCGTGAGCGCGAGCGAGCGGTCCCGGAGGCGGTCGATACCGACGGCCTCCACGAGGTCGAGGACGCCCCACAACGGTGCGGCGCTCAGCACCGGCACGGTGCCGATCTGCCAGGCCCCGGCCGATTCCGCGGGCGTATAGGTCGGTCGCATCTCGAACTGGGTGTCCTTCGCGTGGCCCCACCACCCCGGCAGTGCCGGCGTCTCGCCGTGGTAGGCCCGATTCACGTACAGTCCCCCGATCGCGCCGGGACCCGCGTTGAGGTACTTGTAGGAACACCAGACCGCGAAGTCGACGCCGTCGTTCGCGAGGTCGTGCGGCACGACGCCCACCGAGTGGGCCAGGTCGAAGCCAGCGTACGCATCATGGGCGTGGGCCGCGGCCGTCAGGCGCGCCAGATCCAGCCGCTGGCCCGACCGATAGAACACCGACGGCAGGAACACGATGCCGACGTCGGGGTTCGCCTCCAGGGCCGCTTCGACGGCCTCGACATCGATGGTCCGTCCGTCGCTCGATTCCACGACGACGAGCGCGTCCTCGGGATCGAGGCCCCGCGCCCGGAGCTGCCCGCGGATGGCGTAGTGGTCCGTCGGGAAATCCAGCTCGTCGACCAGGACCGCCCGTCCGCGGCCCTCGGCCCGACACCGGTCCAGAAACGTCCCGATCAACGTGTGGATGTTGACCGTGGTCGAGTTGGCGGCGACCACTTCGTCCCGATTGGCGCCGAGCAGCGGCGCGAGTCGGTCACCCAGGCGCTCGCCGTAATAGAACCACGGCGGATCGGCGTCGGTCCACGCCCGGATGCCCAGCCGGCGCCACTCCTCGAGCACGTCCTGTACCGCGGCCTCGGCGGGTTCGGACAGCGGCCCCAGCGAGTTGCCGTCGAGATAGAGCCGATCCGGCGGTTCGAACCGATCGGCGGGCCGGAACGCTGCCTCGCGGTCCCGTTCGACGGCGTGGGCCCGTCCGCGCTCGAACTCGTAGTTCATGGAGCGGGCCTGGCCGGCCGCGGGGTTGGGCGTTGTGGTGGGTTCTGGCCCGGGTGACCGTCGCTCGACGCGGGCGCCTCCAAAGTCCGGGATAACAAACCGGGGCCTGGCCGTTGAGATCTCACCCGCCGCCGACTTCGGGCCAGGAGCAGCGTCCGGAGATCTGGATCGGGGTGCCCTGGCTAATACGAGTTACACGAGTCGTCCTCGGCCGGCTGGAGAGTTGCAGGGACGCTTGGCAGGGAAACTGCGAACCACGATGCTATTCGGGTTCGTTCACCGCGTTCGGGACCTGATCGCCGGCGAGGGCGGCGATGACCTGGTCGGCCGCGGTCGTGGCGACCCGCTCCTGTGCCCGGGCGGTCGAGGCCCCGATATGTGGCGTCACCACGATCTCCGGGACGTCCAGCAGCGGGTTGTCCGGCGCGACGGGCTCCTCGCTGAACACGTCGACAGCCGCACCCGCCAGCGGGCCCTCCGCGACGGCCTCGGCCAGGGCTGTCTCGTCGATGATCCCGCCACGGGCACAGTTCACGACGTAGCCGCCCCCCAGTTCGGCCAGCTCCGCGGCGCCGATCAGCCCCGCCGTCTCCTCGGTCAACACCGCGTGAATGCTGAGGACCTCCGCGCGATCGAGACAGGTTCCGAGCGTCACGAGTTCCGCACCGACCGCCGCCGCCCGGGACTCCGCCACGTAGGGATCATGGGCGATCAGGTCCATGCCGAGACCGGCGAACCGCTCGGCGGCCGCGCTGCCGACGCGACCGAGACCGACGACCCCGAGGGTCTTTCCCGCCAACTCGGTCCCGAGGTAGTCGGCCTTCGCCCACTCGCCCGCCTTCAGCCGGGCGTGGGCTTGCGGGATGGACCGAGCCGCGGCGAGCGCCATCGCGACGGCGTGTTCGGCGGCGGCCTCGATGTTGCCCTGGGGGGCATTTGCGACGATGACGCCGTGTCGCGTGGCGGCGTCGATGTCGATGTTGTCCACCCCGACGCCGGCCCGGGCTATTACCTGGAGGTCGGTGGCCGCCTCGAGCAGCGCGTCATCAACCCGGGTCGCCGAGCGAACGATCAGGGCGGCGGCCCCGGCGGCCGTCTTCCGCAGGTCCTCCGGGTTGGCGTCGTATGCTGTGGTAACCGTGTGGCCGGCCTCGCGGAGCCGTTCCAGGCCGGCCGCCGCGATCGGGTCGGTGACCAGGACCAGCACGGCCGGAGGCTCCCCGGCAGTCGGGATAAGGTTTCCCACGGTCAGGCTGGCCATCGTCTGTCCCGGAGCTCGACACCGGCTGCTGCATCGTCAGAGCGGGAGTTGAGACGGCGTTTCAGCGACTGATGACACGGGCTAACGGCTCGTAGCGACCGGTTGTGCGAGCCGCTCCGGTCCTACGCGAGCCGCGAGCATATCCTCCGAGGAGGTGACCGAAGACTGCCGATGGTCGGGGCCGGATCGAGCTGACGGGGCGGTCACCCTACGTCGCTCTGCACTCGAACCGAGCGCCGCCGGAACTCCCTTCTGCCACGGTGATCTCCCAGTCGTGGGCCTCCGCGATATCCCGGACGATGCTCAGGCCGAACCCCGTCCCGCTCTCCGAGGTCGAATACCCGGGTTCCAGGACGCTCTCCCGCTGCTCTTCGGGGATGCCGGGCCCGTCGTCCTCGACGTAGAAGCCGTCCGGCAGCGAACCGATCGTGATCGTGACCGCGTCGCCACCGTGTTCGACCGCGTTCCGCAGCAGGTTTTCGAGCAGTTGCTGGAGCCGGCTCCTGTCGGCCTGGAGGCTTGCCTCGGCCTCGATGACGAGTTCGGCGGCCTCGGTCTCGACGTTTTCCCAACAGGTCCCAGCGAGCTCCGCCAGATCGACCGCCGTGGTCTCGCCGATCGCGTCCCCGGCACGGGCCAGCGAGAGCACGTCGTTGATGAGTTCTTCCATGCGGCCGAGCGACTGATCCACGGTGTCGAGGTGCTCCGAATCACACTCTTGCAGGGCGAGATCGAGCCGACCTTGCGCCACGTTCAGCGGGTTCCGTAGGTCATGGCTCAGAACGCCGGCGAACTCCTCCAGACGATCCCGTTCCCGCTGGAGTCGGCGTTCCCGTTCGCGCCGGTTGGAGATGTCCCGGCCGATCCCGACCAACCCGATGAGGTCTCCATCGGTACCGGTCAATCGCCCTCCGGTGAACTCGTAGGGAATTCGGTCGCCGTCGGCCGTTATGACGTCGGCCTCGACGGACGCCTGCCCGGTCGTCAGTGTTTCGTCGATCGCCTGGCTGATGCGCTCACGGTCCTCCTCGGGGAAGAACTCCAGGGCCTGCATACCGCCGAGTTCCTCCGCCGTGTAGCCGGTGACCTCGTGGGTCCGTTCGTTCCACTCCCGGAGCGTCCCGTCGGTCCCGGCCACGTAGAAGACGTCCGGGATCCGTTCGATGAGCTGTGCGATGTAATCCCGCTCTTCTTGGAGTTCTCGTTCGCGCTCGACCCGCTCGCTGATGTCCTGGCCGAACCCACAGAGCGTTTCCACCTCGCCGTTGTCATCGGTGATGACGGTCCCGTCGAACCGATAGGGCACCAACGTCCCGTCCTTCTTGCGGAAATCGGCCTCCGCCGTCACCGACCCGGACTCCAGGAGCTCGTCGATCCGCTCCTCGATGTAGTCGTGTTCCCGCTCCGGGAAGAACTCAGTGGCATGCATCCCGATGGCCTCCTCGTTTGCATACCCGGTGACGCTGCCGTCCCTATCGCTCCAATCGGTGACGAAACCGTCGGGATCGATGCGCCAGTAGAACTCGATGACGCTGTCGAGCGCGAGCTGGTTGAAGGCCTGTTCCTCGCGGAGCTGCTGTTCGCGGCGCTTGCGCTCGGTGATGTCGCGGGCGACACCGAGCATGCGGTCGGGGCCGTCGTCATCGAGCACTGGCTGGCCGGGCGCGTCGATCCAGCGGATCTCCCCGTCCCGTATGATGCGGATCTCCTCCTGTTTCAGGTCCCCGGTCTGGAGGGCCCGCTCGATCGAGTCGTTCACTTTCTGCCGATCCTCGGGATGGACGATATCGATGAAGTCCTCCCAGCTCTCGACGGCGGTGCCGTAGAGGCTTTCTGGCGACGGATAGAACGTCGTTTCGTCGGCCTGGATGTTCCAACTCCACACGATCGCGTCGGTGGCATCGAGCGCGAACTCCATCCGTTCGCGGGCTTCCTGGAGCTCCTGCTCGGACTGCTTGCGCTCGGTGATATCCGTATAGACCGCGTACCCGGAGTTGATCTCGCCAGTCTCGGGGTCCTCGATCGGGACGGCCCGCCAACGGAAGTCCCGCGGCCCCTCGACCGTCT
>CAZKPC010000011.1:38581-40366 GCA_964554565.1 uncultured Halobacteriales archaeon | reverse complement strand
CATGGCGGGGGACGAGCAGACGGACGGCTTCGAAAACGTCCGGCAGGATGTCGATGGCCATCCGATGATGGGGCTCTTGGCCTACGCCCGTCCCTACTGGGGACGGCTGAGCCTCGGCGTCACCGCGTCCCTCACGACACGTGCGGCCCGACTCGTGCCCCCACTCGTCGTCGGGGCGGCCATCGATCGGGTCATCAACCAGTCGACGGATCCGGGACTTCTCACGGACATCGGTCTCATTACGGCCGGTCCGATGACCCTTGAAGCGGCACGCCTCGCGCTGCTCAGACGCCTCGCACTCATTGCCATCGTCGCCTACGTTGTCCGCTCTATCACGCGATTTGCCTCGCGCTACCTCCTCCAGTCGACCGCCCAGAAGATCCAGCGTGACCTCCGGAACAACACTTACGATCATATGCAACGCCTCTCACTGGACTTCTTCGCCAACCACCAGACTGGTGCCATGATGTCGATCCTAAACAACGACATCAACCGACTTGAGCAGTTTCTCAGCACGGAGGTCCGCCAGATCATCCGCGTCGTCGCGACGGTAGGCGGTATCACCATCGTCCTCTATACGTTCTCGCCCGCGCTCGCACTCATCGTCGTCCTCCCCGTCCCGATCATCGGCCTCGCAAGCATGCGCTTTCTCACGTGGATCGAGCCGAAGTACAAGTCTATCCGTGAGATCGTCGCCCGCCTCAACTCGCGACTCGAGAACAACATAGGCGGCGCGGGGGTGATCAAGACCTACGACCGCTACGGCTTCGAGCGCGGGCGCGTCGCCGAGCAGAGCCAGGCCTATCACAACAAGCAGGTCGAGGCGATCTTGCTCCGCCGGGGTTTCTTTGCTGGCATCCGGCTGTTCACGGGCATCGCCTTCGTCGGCGTCCTGCTGGTCGGTGGGGAGATGATCGTGACGGGGTCGTTTTCCCACGGGCCGGTCACCATCCCGAGTACGATCACCGCCGGCACGTTCACGGTGTTTTTCCTCTACCTGCGGCGGATGTACTCACCGATGCGGCGCATCGGCCGGACGGCCAACCAGTACCAGCGTGCCAAGTCGAGCGCCGAGCGGATCTTTGGACTACTGGGTCTCGAGTCCACCGTGGAGAGCCCGCAAGGCGCTGTCGACCCCGACCACGTCGACGGACGTGTCGTCCTCGATGGCGTGACATTCAGCTACGAGGGCCACGACGAAGTGGTCGTCGACGACGTCACTCTGTCGGTCGAACCGGGCGAGACGATCGGCCTCGCGGGCGAGACCGGCGCGGGCAAGTCCACTCTCGTCAAGCTCGTGCCCCGGTTCCACGACGTCGATGAAGGCGCGGTTCGGGTCGACGGTGTGGACGTCCGCGACTACAACCTGCAAGGCTTGCGCGAAAACGTCGGCATCGTTGAGCAGGATCCCTACCTGTTCTCAGGTACCGTCGAGGAGAACATTGGCTATGGCGACCTTTCGACACTCGGCGGACCGGGCATTGACGAGCGCATCGTCGAAGCGGCGAAGGCAGCTGAGGCCCACGAGTTCATCGTTGACCTGCCCGAGGGTTACGAGACCAGAGTCGGCGAGCGAGGCGTGAAACTCTCTGGCGGCCAGCGCCAGCGCCTCGCCGTCGCTCGGGCCCTCCTCAATGATCCGGCAATCATCATCCTCGACGAGGCCACGAGCGACGTCGACACCGAAACCGAGGAGCTGATTCAGGAGAGCCTCGACCAATTGATCGCCGACCGCGCTGCGTTCGTCATCGCCCATCGGCTCTCGACGATACGAGATGCCGATCG
>CAZKPC010000011.1:32493-38481 GCA_964554565.1 uncultured Halobacteriales archaeon | reverse complement strand
TCTAGCCGGTCTTGTAGACGCCCCGAACCTCAGCGAGGCGGGTCCCTTCGTCATCGGTGACGACCACGTCGACCGTGCCGACATCTCCACCGACCCGGAGGACATCGGCCTCGGCGTAGAGGTCACCCTCGCCCGCCTCCAGGTAGTCGATGCGCATGTCGATCGTCGGGACCGGCTGCTCGACCACGGAGACGAGCGCGGCCCCGCCCACGACGTCGGCCAGCGTGAACGTCACCCCGCCGTGAGCCAGGAGCTGCTCCTGGTGCCAGGAGAGCTCGGGCCCGAGTTCGACGTAGCCCTCCGCGTGGCCGTCGTCGGCCTCGGTGACCTCGATGCCCAGCAGGTCGGCGAACGGCATCCCCTCGAAGAAGGCCTCGATGTCCATGGGGCCGGTAGCCGCCGGCCCGCCCTAAAAGCCGCCGATGGTACCGGTCAGTCGAGGTCGAGGAACGACCGGGCGTTCTCCCAGAGCAGCTTCCGCTGGAGGTCGGGGCTGAAGTCGGTGTCCGCCTCGAAGGACTCGAGCCAGGTCTCCGGGCGGATCATGGGGTAATCCGTCCCGAACATCACCTTGTCCCGGAGGAGCGTCTCGGCGTAGTGGAGGACCTGCTCGTCGATGTAGCGGGGCAGCCAGCCCGAGAGGTCCATGTAGACGTTGCCCTTCTGTTGGCAGATCGCGAGCTGCTCGCGCTCCCACGGAAAGGCCGGATGGGCGATCAGGATCGGCATCTCCGGATGGCGGGCGGCCACGTCGTCGAGAAGCATCGGGTTCCCGTGTTTGATTTGCAGTCCCCGGCCGCCGGGCGCGCCAGCCCCGAGGGTCGAGCTCCCGCCGTGGAACACGACCGGCACGCCAAGGTCCTCGATCGTGTCCCAGAGTGGTTCGTGGGCCGGGTCCGACGGGTCGAACCCCTGAGCGATCTGCTGGAACTTGAAGCCGGAGAGGTCCAGGTCCTCGACGACTCGGTGGGCGGTCTCGACGCAGTCGTCCTTGAGCGGGTCGACGGAGCCGAAGCCGATGAAGAACTCCGGATGCTCGTCACGGACCTCCGCCACGTGTTCGTTCGGAACCCGCGGGTTCCCGGTGTTGGTCTCGGCGTCCCAGCCGAGGAGGACCGCGCGGCCGATGCCCGCGTCCCGGTACTCCTCGATCATCGCCTCGTAATCCCAGGTCTCCATGTCGGATCCGAACTGCCGCGCTGCATCCGCCATCATCTCCCCGCCGGCCCCCTCCAGAAACGTCGCGGTCGGCTGGTGGGCGTGGGTGTCGATGATGGGCGCGTCCTCGCCTTCGAGTACCGGCAGTGTCATCGGCGCGACTTCGGCGGCCCCCGGCTTAAGGGACCGTCCTTCGGCTCCGCTTGCGGTCGGGACGCGCCCGTCAGGTGAACTCCGGCATGACCTCGTCGCCGAACAGTTCGAGGCCGGTGGTGTCCGGGTAATCGAGGAACATGAGCTGGAGCTTCCCGAAGCCGATGTCGCGAATGCCGGCGATGCGCTCGGCGACTTCCGCGGGCGTACCGATCAGCATCTGCCCTTTCTCCCAGGCGTTGTCGGCGGTGAGCTGTTCGTCGATGTCCTCCTCCTCGCCCCAGGGGAGCGGGAAGATCTCCTCGCAGACCGCGTCGAGTTCTTCCTGGGTCTCCCGGACGAGCACGTGCGCGAGCCAGGAGCGGTCGATCTCGTCGGGATCGCGGCCCGCCTCCTCGAGGTACTCGTCCAGCTTCCGAGCCTTGAACTCGATCGGGGGTCCGCGGTTCCGCCCGGAGATCTCGACGTTCCATTCATCGGCCCACCGCGCCGTGAGGCGCAGCATCCGGGCGCCGGCGCCGCCGATGACAATCGGGGGATGGGGGTCCTGCACCGGTTTGGGCTGGTTGTACGCGCCGTCGATGCTGTAGTGCTCCCCCTCGTACGCCGGCGCCTCCTCGGTAAACATCCGGGTGATGACCTCGAGGCCCTCCTCGAGCATGTCGATGCGCGTGTTGACCTCGGGGAACTCGTAGCCGTACCGCTCGTGTTCCTCCCGATGCCAGCCCGCCCCGAGGCCGAGCATGACCCGGCCGTCGGAGAGGTGATCGACGGTCGTGGCCATCTTGGCGAGCAGGGCGGGGTTGCGGTAGGTCATCGCGCCGACGAGGGGTCCGAGATCGACGTCGTCGGTCCGTTCGGCCAGCGCCGATAGCAGCGTCCAGACCTCGTACTCCTCCCGGTGCGGTCCGAGGATGAAGTGGTCCGGCGCCCAGAGGCCCCCGAGGCCCGCATCCACGACCGCGTCGACGCCACGCATCACCGATTCCCGATCCAAGTGTTCCATCATCGGGTAGTCCCGGTGCACCCCGTCGCCCGGATAGCAGGCGATCATCCAGTCGAACTGCATGCCCGGGGGCACTTCTCAGAGCGGAATAACGCTTTGGGGCCCGACGAGACCCGTAGCTATTTGCGCCACGCGGCGGGAGTTTGGCCCGCCCATGAGCGTCGAAACCGCCAAGGAGTACTTCCGCCGCTCCGACGATCCCGATGCCGGCCCCGCCGACATCGCAGGGCTGTTCGCCGAGGACGCGGTCCTGCTCTCGCCGCGGGAGGGCCGGTTCGAGGGCCGTGAGGAAGTGCAGGAGTTCTTCGAACTGAACGCCGAGTTCTTCGAGGCCGGGGCCCATCACATGGAGCACTACCATGTCGACGGCTCCGTGGTCGTCTGCGAGGGCTGGATCGAGGGCCGGACCAGCGCGGGCCGCGAGTACGAGGGCATCGGCTTGGCGGACATCATGCGGTTCAACGCGGACGACGAGATCGCGTCGCTTCGCGTCTACCTCGATTACAGCGGGATCCTCTCGGAGCTGCCCGAGGACGTGCCGGACTTCCGGGCCTGACGGCGGGCCTCCGGACCCTGCATAGTTATGTCCGCCCGCGCAGCCAGGCGACGGTATGCGCATCTACTTCGCCGCGCCGCTGTTCAGCGACGCCGAACGCCAATACAACCGCGAGGTCGCCGGCCTGTTCGAGGACGCGGGTCACTCCGTGTTCCTGCCACAACGTGACGGCTTCGAGGGGATGGACGCCGTGTTCGAGCTCGATCACGTCGAGACCTCCGAGGACGCCCTCGTGGAGATCTTCGAGCTGGACCGTGAGGAGGTCCTCGGGGCGGACGTGGTGACCGCCGTTCTGGACGGCCAGGTCCCCGACGAAGGGGTCGCCGTGGAAATGGGCATCGCCCACGAACACGACATCCCGGTGATCGGGCTGAAGACCGACCGCCGGATCTTCGCGCACGACGAGGAGCTCAACGCGATGCTGGTCGGCATCCTCGAGGAGGTTGTCGACACGCCGGCGGCGCTATTGGAAGCGGTGGAACGGTACGAGTAGCACGCTGCGGCTTCGCCGATGCTCCACCGACCGGCTCCCACCCGACCATAGGCCTATGGGCTTCGCCGCCGGGCCACCGCCCATGAGCGAGTGGATCGACCTGACCCAGACGCTCGCCGAGGACAGCCCGACGCTCCCGCCGCTGCATCCACAGCCCGAGTTCGAGGACTTCGCGACCCTCGAGGAGGACGACTACAACTCGACGATCCTGCACGTCGAGACTCATTGTGGAACGCACATGGACGCGCCGACGCACTTCCTCTCGAAGGACGACTACCGCACCATCGACGAGATCACCGTCGACGAGATGATCACGGAGGGCGTCATCTGTGATTTCACGGACAAGGAGCCGGGGGCGAGCGTCTCGCGGGCCGAGCTCGCCGAACAGGCCGAACAGTATGACCTCGGCGCCGGCGATTACCTCATCTGGGACTGCGGCATGGCGCCGGCCGATACCGACCGCTATCTGCGGAACTTCGTCTGGCCAGAGGAGGGGGCGGCCGAGTACATGGTCGAGCAGGACATCGCGTGCTTCGCGATCGACGCCCTCTCGGCGGACAAACCGGGCGCCACGCTCGAGGAGCACGACGTCCACTACACGCTGCTGCCCGAGGACGTCCTCATCATCGAGGGCGTGGCGAACCTCGAGGCCGTCTCGGCCGGACGCTACGACGTCATTTGCACGCCGATCCCCTACTACAACCGGGACGGTTCACAGGTGCGGCTGCTGGTCCGGCCACAGCACTGAGGGCGTGGACCGAACGCGTTCGGAGCGCGCCGGCCCGGTCCTGAGCTCTGCGCGAGCTCCCGAGCGGCAACGTCATCGTGATCTGTGCGGTGACGGGGCCATTCACACGCCGACACCATAGTGTCGGACCCGCCGGGCGACATCGGGGATTTCGGGATGCTCCTCATCCGAGTCAGTGGGCGGAAGTCCTGTCCCGAATCAGGAGTTGCCGGATGCGGGGGCTCGAATGTCACCTGCCCGCATCTCAGCCTCCGGCCCGCGATACTCTCCAGGTTTCAAGCTCATCACCGGTAGACAATTGCGTCCGTGGAGCCGACACAATCTTCAATATTCCAGGGTCGCGGTCTCCCCTCATGCAGCGACGTGATGTTCTCAGGGGCCTCTCCGGACTCGGGGTAATGGGTCTCCCGACAACTGCGCGAGCCACCCAGAGCTCGTTCGGACCGCTCGGATCCGTGGAGATCAACAACGCCAAGGAGGCGGTGATCGGGCCGGACAGCGAAACCGCCTTCGTGGCGGCGGGGTCCGGCTTCGCAACGGTCGACGTGAGTGACCCGACCGATCCGACGGTGTTGGCCGAACGCCGGGATCTACTCGCCGATCGGGAGAACGGGCCGATGGTCGACATCCTCGATATCAAGGTCGAGGGCGACCGATTGTTGGTACCGGGCCCCGGCAACGGTCAAGAGGACGAGGTCTTCACCGGGTTCGTTCTGTACGACGTTTCGGATCCCGCCGAGCCGGAGCAGGTTGCGGTGCACGAAGCCGGCGGACCGATCCATAACGCCTTCTTGACCGACGAGACGGCCTACTTGACCGAGGGGCCTTCGATCGCTATCGTGGATGTCACGGACGACGACCCGACGAAAGACGGCAAGTTCTCCGTTACGGATTTCGATGGGAAATGGTCGGATATCAATATCTTCCTCAGAAACCCTCACGACGTCTGGGTCCAGGATCAGACGGCCTATGTCCCGATGTGGGACGCAGGGACCTGGATCGTAGACGTGAGCGACCCGTCGGCCGCCGAACCACTGGGACACGTCCAGGCCCGCCCGTTCGACGAGCTGGCGGCCGTCCAGTTCGATGAAACCCAGGAGGAGAGCCAGCAATTGCCGGGCAATCACCATTACGTGCAGCCGTCTCGAAACGGTCGGCTCCTGGCTATCGGCAAGGAGTCCTGGGACTTCTCCCGCACCGACGACACCGGCGGTCCCGGCGGGATCGAACTCTGGGATATCTCGACGCCGGACGCTCCGATCAAGCTCTCGGAAATCCCGCCGCCACGCGCCGATGACGAGACGCGGAGCGGCACCTGGACGACCTCCCATAACTTCGACCTCGTGGGGGATCGACTCTATACCTCGTGGTATCAAGGGGGCGTGAAGATCTACGACATCAGCCGACCGTCGAACCCGGAGGAACTGGCCTGGTGGCGGAAACCGGACGTCGGGGCGTTCTGGACCGCGAAACGCGCCACGGAGGACTTCTTCATTGCCTCGAGCGTGGGGGATTTCGTCAGTCCGGTCGTGTCGGAAGCCCTGTTCACGTTCCCGACGGCACCAGGAGAGCAGGCTGATCCACCGGAGACGCCCCACGAATCAGGGACTCCTTCGGGGTTCGCCACCCCTCGACCGACACCGACGCCTACACCGACGCCGACCCCGTCACCCACGCCGCCCCCGACGATGACCTCCACGACCGGCGAGTCGACTCCAGAAACTGACAGCGAGGGGCAACCTGGATTCGGCGTGCTCGGTGCGCTCACCGGGATCGCTGGAGCCTGGTGGGTGCTGAAGAGAGGAGACGACGAATAGGTCGGGATCGCTCGGGCCGTCCTGACCAACCGAAGCAGCACTCGCTCCGGAGGTGGT
>CAZKPC010000011.1:0-32393 GCA_964554565.1 uncultured Halobacteriales archaeon | reverse complement strand
CGGTTACCAGTTGTGGTAGACCGTCTTCAGGTGGGTGTAATTAAGCACGCCGTACTTCCCGTCCTCGCCCCCCTTTCCGGACTGGTTCCAGCCGATGTGGTGGCCCTGCAGGGCCTCGCCGAGGCTCCGATTGATATAGACCTCCCCGAAGTCGATGCGGCGGCTGGCCTCGTTGGCGATCGCGTAGTCCTCGGTGAAGACGTAGGCCGAGAGGCCGTACTTCGAGTCGTTGGCGTATTCGAGGGCCTCGTCCAGGCTACTCACCGACATGATCGGGCTGACCGGGCCGAACACCTCCTCCTGGATGACGTCCATGTCCTGGGTGACGTCGGTCAGAACCGTCGGTTCGAAGTAGTACCCCTTCTCGAGGGCTTCCGGCCGCCCGCCTCCGGTCGCCACCTGAGCTCCCTGGGCGACGGCCTGCTGGACCGCCCGTTCGGTGCTCTCGAGCTCGTTCCGGTTCTCTTGGGGCCCCATGTCAACGCCGGAGCGCGGGTCACCGACGGTCACCGATTCCATGGCCTCGACGTACTTCTCGGTGAACTCCTCGGCGACTGCTTCGTGGACGTAGATCCGTTCGGCGCAGGTGCAGACCTGGCCCGTGTTCGAGATCCGGGCGACGAGGATGTCCTCGACAGCGGCATCGATGTCGGCGTCCTCCCACACGATCGCGGGGGCCTTGCCACCCAACTCGAGGGAGACCTCCGTGAGGTCGTCAGCGGCCGCCCGCATGATCGCCTTGCCGGTCTCGGTGCTACCGGTCATTGTCACCATGTCGGTCTGATCGGCGGTCACGAGGGGGGAGCCCGAGCCGACAACGAAGTTCAACACCCCGTCGGGAAGGTCGACGTGCTCGTCGATGACCTCGATCACCCGCATCGCCGACAGCGGCGTGTCCGAACTCGGCTTCATCACGACCGTGTTGCCCGTGACCAACGCCGGGGCTAGCTTCCGGGCGAAGACGGACACCGGCGAGTTCCAGGGCGTGATGCCCACGACGACGCCGTAAGGATGGCGTTGGAGCTGGATCTGCTCGCCGCGGTTGTCGCTGGGCACCAGGTCGCCCTCGATGCGGCGGTCCCACTCCGCATTGTACTCCAGGCGCTGGCTCACGCGCCCGGCCTCGGCGTAGGCGCTCTCCTTCACCTTCCCCGCCTCATCAATGACGATCTCGCCGATCTCCTCCTGGTAGTCCCGGAGGGCCTCGGCCATCTCCCGGAGGTACTCGCCGCGCTCCCGGGCGGGGGTCCGGGCCCACTCGGCCTTCATCCCCGCCGCGGCGTCGAGCGCCGCGTCGATCTCGGTCTCGGTGGCCTTTGGGAGTGTCGCGATCACCGTCTCGGACGCGGGATTGATCACGTCGAAGGTCTCGGTCCCGTCCGAGGCGTGCCACTCCCCGTCGATGTACAGCGGCCGGTCCACGTCGGGTAATGCCATATCATCGAAACTTCCCGAGCGGTTCGGTTAACCATTCCGGAAGTGGGCTTCGACCTCGATGGGTTCCGACTGGCGACGTGGGTTGACCGCCGCTGCGGTGGGTATATTGGACTGCCCCGGATACGCTACCCTGTCGAGATGCACGAAACGGATGCGGTCCAATTGGCGGACGTCGACTGGGAACGCCTGGGCATGCGAGCGGCGATCGGTACCTACCGCCCCGTGACCGAGCAGTTCCTGAAGACCGCCGCCCAGCTCGGGGTCCAGGATGTCTTGTTCACCCCGCACCGCCATCCGGGTGTCGACTCCGTCATGCCGCTGGGCGAGGTCTGGTCGACCGAGAGGCTACGGGACATCCGCGCCCAGGTGGAGGCCCACGACCTCCGGGTGTTCGCCTTCGAGAAGATGCCGATCCCTCTGTACGAGATCCTCCTGGCGGACGACGAGGCCGTTCGCGAGGAGAAGCTTGAGGTGCTCACCACGACGATTCGGAACCTCGGAGCCGCGGGAATTCCGGTGCTCGGATACAGCGGCCACCCGCCCGACGGGGCGGTCCGGACGACCCGATCAAAGCGGATTCGGGGCGGCGCGGAAGCGTCGGCGTTCGAGATCGACGACTTCGAGGAGGAACCGCTCGTGGACCGCGACCTCTCGGAGGAGGAGCTCTGGACGGCCTACGAGGCGTTCCTCGAACGGGTGGTTCCCGTGGCCGAGGAAGCGGGGGTCACGATGGGTGTCCACCCCAGCGATCCGCCCCTCGAACGCATCGGTGGGATCCCCCTCCTGTTCAGGAACTTCGAGAACTTCCGGCGCGCGATGGACTTGGTCGACAGCGAGTCACACGGCTTGAAGTTCTGTCTGGGCTGTTGGTCGGAGATGGGCGAGGACCTGGTCGAGGTGATCCGCCACTTCGGCGGCGAGGATATCGTCTACGTCCACTTCCGAGACGTGGTGGGGACGGTGCCGAACTTCTACGAAACGTTCATCGACGATCCGGCGAGCAATTACGACGCGTACGAGGTGATGCGAACCCTCCACGAGGAGGGGTTCACCGGCGTCATGACCCCCGACCACGTCCCGCTGATGGAGGGCGAGACCGAGTGGGAGTTCGGGAGCACGACGGGTCGGGCCTACACGGTCGGTTACCTGAAGGGGTTGCTACGGGCTATCATCCCAGACGCCGGTTAAACGCCGCCGGGATGGATCGTGGCGCGGAACGCCTCGCCGCTGGCCTGTTTCTCGTAGGCGTCGTCGGCGTCCTCGAAGCCGACTCGGTAGTTGAACAGGTCTCGGAACGGCACCTCGTCGCCGAGCTGCTCGAGCAGTGAGATCGAGGTCTCGAACTGATTGGGCGGGTACACCAGGCTGCCCCGGATGTCGACGAACTTCTGGACGATCCGCGTCGGGTTGATCTCGACCTCCCCGTTGTACGCGAAGTGGCCCACTTCGACGAGTGTTCCGCCGTCGCGAACCATCTCGATCCCCTGGCGGACCGCGGGCGGGAAGCCGGCCGCCTCGATGGCGACGTCGGGGCCGACGTGGCCATTGGTGCGCGACTTGACTTCCGAGATCAGGGCGTCGTCGTCCTGATGGTTCCCGATGTTGACGACCTCGTCTGCGCCGAAGGTCTCCGCCATCCGGAGCCGGTCATCGACGGCGTCGACCGCGATGATGTTGCCCGCCCCGGCGTTGTTCGCGGCAGCGATGGTCAACAGTCCGATCGGTCCGGCCCCCTGGACGGCGACGGACTTGCCGGGCCCGAACCCCTCACGGGTGTGCGGCATCCCGGGCTGGTATGCCTGCTCGAGGGCATGGGTCGCGACCGAGAGCGGTTCGGCGAGGGCGCCGAGTTCCACGTCCATGTCGTCCGGCAGTCGATAGAAGGAGGCGTCCTCCGTGATGACGAGGTACTCGCTGAAGCCCCCGTGGCCATGTGGAGGCGCGTCGACGTTGAAGTATCCATACACCTCCCGGTTCTCACACGTCGTGGGCCGGGCCGGGACGTTGTTACAGTACCAGCATTCGCCACACACGATGCCGGGGACGACCGTCGCGGCGTCACCGACGCTGATCGACTCGCCCTTTGAATCGGTGGCGACGTCGTCACCGATCTCCTCGATGGTCCCGGAGAACTCGTGACCGGGCACCACCGGGAAGTCGAGGTCCATCCCACCCTCGTACATATGGACGTCGGTGCCACATATCCCGGAGAGTTCCACTCGGAGCAACACCTGGTCCTCGGTGATATCGGGGACGTCGATCTCACGCTCGGCGAGCGATCCCGGCTCCTCCATGACGAGCGCCGATGCCTTCATCAGGCGCTCCTTGCGGAGCAGCGCTGTTAACGCCACCGGTATCCCTAACGACTGGCAGGAGTGAGTTGCCCGGACGGGGGCTCAGTCCCTCGTTTTGATGAGGAACTTCATGTCGCCCTCGAAGACCGTCTCGCCGTCCTGGTTGGTCATCTCGGTGTCGATCACCACCAGGCCCGCGTCGTCACGGCTCGAGAGCGTCTTGGTCTCGGTCACCTCCATCTCCATCGAGACGGTATCGCCGACCTTGACGGGGGCCGGAATGTCCATGTAGTTCATGCCGAGGAAGGCGAGCACGGTCCGTTCGACGATCCCGGAGCGATAGACGAAGCCCGTCGCGAGCACGAACGTGAACGGCCCGTGGGCCACACGCTCGCCGAAGTACTCCTCCTCGGCGTAGTGGCGGTTGGTGTGGAGCTCGGTCCAGTCTCCCGACAGCGAGGAGTGCATCACCAGGTCGGTCTCGGTCACCGTCCGGCCCACCGATTCGAACGTCTGCCCCGCGTCGAAGTCCTCGAAGTGATGCGGCTCGTAGCTGTAGGGCATACCCGAGCCCTCGGTCGGTCGGCGTAAATAGGTATGGCCGGGGCCGTTCGAAACGGTTTCCGGCGCGGCCGGCCACGATCCGTGCATGGACGTGCTGGTCCGGCAGGCGACCCTCGAGGACGAACCCGCGGTCGTCGAATTCACGGAGGACACCTGGCCCGATCGCGGGGGCGATTACATCCCGCGAGTCTTCGAAGACTGGGTGCGGTCCGACGACGAGACCCAGCGGACGTTCGTGGCCGAACTCGACGGCGCTGTGAAAGGGATCCTGCAGTGTGTGCTGCTCTCGGACCGGGAGGCCTGGATGCAAGGGATGCGGGTGGCCCCCGATGCGCGCAAACAGGGCCTGAGCCATCGACTCAACGAGGCCGCCGGCGACTGGGCCCGGGACCGCGGGGCCACGGTCGTCCGGAACATGGTCTTCTCCTGGAACGGTCCGGCGCTTGCGTCCTCGCGTTCGTCCGGGTTCGCTCCCGCCACGGAGTTCCGCTGGGCCCACCCCGAGCCCGATGCCGCGGTCGAACCCGATCTGCCGGTGGTGGCAGCACCGGCCGCCGCATGGACCTACTGGCAGACGAGCTCGGCCCGTGATCACTTGCGCGGGCTGGGCCTGGCACCAGAGGAGTCCTGGGCGCTTCGGGAACTGACGCCGGGGACGCTGAACTGGGCTGCCGACTCGAGCTTCCTGGGCGTGGTGCAGGCGGGCCGCTCACGGGCCGTCACCTACCGCGTTCGGGATCACGACCGCACCAACGAGGACGGCGAGACGGTTCACTGGGCCGAGTACGGGGCTGCCGCGTGGGCCGACATCGATGGTTGTGCGGCGCTCTTCGACGCGATCCGTCGGGATGCTGCGGCCGTCGGGGCCGATCGAGCGCGGGTTCTGATCCCGGAAACGGTCGCGGCTGTCAGCGACGTGGCGCTGGTGGGCGCCGGGATCTCCGACGAGCCCGACTTCGTGTTCGCGGACGACCTCACCGACCGGGACTGAGCGCCCTCACCCGCCACTGACTGGCGGGAACAGTGCCAGCTCGTCGTCGTCGTCGACCGCCGTGTCGAGCCCGTCCCCCGCTGTTACGCTCTTCCCGTTTCGGAGCACGTTGACGTGGTCCGCGAGCTCGCCGTCTTCGAGGACGCGGTCCCGGAGGTCCGGTCGGGTTTCGAGCAGGGCGTCGAGCGCGTCACCGACTGTCTCCAGTCCGTCGGCGTCCACGGACACCCGGCGGTCGCCTGCGGCGTCAGCGAGATCGGCGAACAGGCGCCATTCCATATCCGGTCACAGCCGGGCCATCAGGATGAGCGTTCCGACTCCGGCGGCCTCGCGGCGGTTTCGATCCCCGCGGAAGGCGGCATGCGTTCCGGCTCACCCGACCAGGGTCGTGGCGGCCTCCAGCCCCAGCGTGATCATGCGCTCGACGTTGTCGTGGGCCTTCGCGGGCAGCTCGTCGTCCTCGGTCTCGCCCTTCTGGGTGCCCTCGACCAGGTTGCCATCGACCGTACAGATGGCGCCGGCGCGGAGGCCATGGCGGCGGGCCAGCGTGAACACGGCGGCCGCCTCCATTTCCACGGCGAGCAGGCCCGCGGCCGACCAGTCGGCCACGTACTCTTCGAACTCCGCGTAGTACGCGTCGTCGGTCACGACGGGCCCGACGTGGACGTCTTCGCCGGCCGCCTCGGCGGCATCCACGAGTGCCCGGACCGCCTCGAAGTCGGGGACGGCCGGAACGGTATCGGCCTCGTATCGACCCGTCGTGCCCTCGTCCTTGGCCGCCCCGGTCGCCACGACCATGTCGCCGATCTCGATGCCTGGCTGGAGGGCGCCGGTGGTGCCGACCCGGAGCAGGGCTTCGACGCCAACCGCTTCCAGCTCCTCGATCGCGATAGCGGCTGACGGGCAGCCGATCCCGGTCGAACAGATCGACAGCGGCGTGCCGTCGTAGGTCGCGTTCACGACCTGGTATTCCCGGTTCTCCGAGCGCACGTCGACGTCCTCACACCGCGCGGCGATCCGATCCACGCGACCGGGGTCGCCGGGCAGCAGCGCGACGTCATTGAGTTCGCCGGGTTCGACCAGCAGATGGGGTTGTTTGGCCATGGCGATCGTTCGATCACCCCCGAGAAAAAACCGGGCGGTCAGACGCACGTCAGCCGTTCCGGCGAAGGTTTAGGTTGCCTGACGGCAGACGGCGGCCCAACCCATGGCGACGGCGGAGGCGACGGTCGCGCCCCGCGATCGATTGCGGTCAGTCCTCCGTGACGCCTTGCTGAGCGATTCCGGGATCGATCCGGCGGCGATCGACCGGCTCGGCTGTCTGCTCGAGGGCCGGGCTCGGTTCGAAGCGATCGTGGGCGGCCCACCCGGTGGCCCGCTGGGGCCGCTGCCAGGCCCATTCGCCGGGCTACAGCTCCCGGCGGCGGTTCTCGAGAGTCTGGACGAACTACGCGGCGCCTTCAGCCAGCCGGACGCGGACTCGATCGGCGCCGCGTACGCCACGACGCTGGAGGCGGCCGACCGCGAGGCCCACGGGCAGTACGTGACGCCCTCGCCGGTTGCCGGAGGGCTCGTCCGCTGGGCGCTGGACGGGAACGAGTCATCGGCGGGACCGCCCCGGGTGTTGGATCCCGCGGTTGGAACCGGGACCTTCCTCGAGGTGGCGTTCGACGGGCTGGCCTCAGGGGGAGGGACGCCCGGGCCAGATGCGCTGCTCGAACAGTTGATCGGTGTCGATGTCGATCCGGTCGCGCTTCACCTTGCCGGGCTCCGGCTCGCCGCGAGGGCCGGCCGCCGAGCTCCGGACACGCTCGCCCTCCACGAGGCGTCCTTCTTCGATTGCGTTCCGCCGGGCGGAACCCACGAACCGGCTGGCGTCTCACTACCAACCGTGGATGTCGTGGTGGGCAACCCGCCGTTCCTCCGGGCCGAGGCCCTCGAGCCGGCGACTGCGCACTACCGTCGCCATTTGGGGGCCCTAGGGCCTGACGGGGAGTCCCCGTGGGCGGACGGGGAAGCAGCCTTGAGCCGGCGGTCAGACGCGTACGTCTATTTTCTCACCCAGGCCACGCGCTTTCTGCGTTCGGGCGGTCGGCTCGCCATGGTCCTGCCGACCAAGTGGTTGATGAGCGCCTACGGGGAGGACTTCCGGCGGTTCCTGCGCGCCCACTATCGGGTCCAGGCGGTCGTGGGCTTCGACGGACGGGCGTTCGACGACGCGCTGGTGGATACGGCGCTGCTGTTTGCCGAGCGAGCCCCGGACGCCGACGCGGGAGAGCAGATGCGGTTCGTCCGGTTGGACGGGCCACTGACGGCCGAGCGGATCCAGGCCGCCGGTGGTGACGCCCAGCCCCGCCCCGCCAGCGTGTCGCGCCCGCAGCGCTCGCTGACGGCCTCCGGAAGCCTGGCCCGGCACCTGGAGGCGCCGGCCGACCTCCTCGATCTCCTCGACAGCTCGTCTTTCGTCCGCCTCGATTCGCTCGGGGAGGTGGCCCGGGGGACCATGACCGGAGCGAACCGGTTCTTTTTCGTCGACGAATCGACCGTCGATCGGTTCGGGATCGAGGACCGGTTCCGTCGCCCGGCGGTCAAGAGCCTCCGTTCGGTCGACCGGCCGACCGTCGGATCGGCGGACGTGAGCCGGTGGCTCGTCGCGGTCCATCCCGTGGTCGAGGCAGTGGAGGAGCAAACGGCGGCGGGGACGGAGCTGGAAACCGCGGTTACGGACCGCCTCGCCGCTGCGGGCCACTGGGGCCTGCTCCGCTACGTGGCCCACGCTGAACGGGCCGGGTGGCACGAGGGTCGGACCTGCCAATCACGCCGGGTCTGGTTCGACCTCGGCCCGGTCCAGGCGCCCGGCGCCTTCATGCCCAAACTGCTCCGCGAGCGGGTCTACGCGATCCGGAACGCCGCCGGGGCGGTGCCATCCAACGCCATCGACGGAATCTGGCCAGCCTCCGGCGTCGACAGGGATGCGCTGTTGGCTGTTCTGAATGCGTCCATCGGGAAAGCCGCTATCGAGGTGACCGGGCGGAACGAGGCAGGCATGCTGCAGCTGATGACCTACGAGACCGCATCGCTGCCGACCCTCGACGTCCGCCGGCTGTCCCCGGGCACGGCCGAGACACTCGAAACGGCCGGGGCCGCCTACGCGGCGTCGCCAGACAGCGAGCAGCTGCGCGAGCTCGATCGCGCCGTCCACGCGGCGTTCGACCTCTCTATCGAGCCGGATCGGGTCCGTGAGCTCGCTCGAACGCTCAAACGTCAGCGGGTCGCCGCCGGCGAAGCCGACGCGGTCCCCAGCCAGTGAGGGCCTCCGACGCCGACGCACGGTTCCGATCACGTGTAGACACCCACCGTACGAGGTCAGCTCTACAGCGCTCAACTGCGCGAGTCGGTCCGGAGTGTCGAAGCTCCTCCGACCCACCTCCTCGACCTCGAGCCGACTACTCGGCGGTCTCGATCTCGAGGCGGGGATCGAGACCGTCCCCCGTCCGCTCGAGCAGCGCATGGACCTCGGTCCTCGAGGGCGCGACCCAGCCGCCGTTGGCCGCCGTCGTCAGCGCGCCGCAGGCGTTGGCGTACGCCAGGGCGTCTCGATACTCCGCGCCCTCCAGCCGGGCGGCGATGAACCCGGCGGCAAACGCGTCACCGGCGCCGGTCGAATCAACGGGATCGACCTCGAACCCGTCATGGCTGATCAACTCGCCGTCCGCCCGGACCTCAGCGCCCGCGCGTCCACGCTTCCGCACGACGACGCTGTCACGGATCGCCCCCGCTGCGCTCTCGGGGATTGTGGCGGCTTCTCGATCGTTGAGGAAGAGCACGTCCGCGGTTTCGAGGGTCTCGTCGAAGTCCCGGTCGGCGAACCGCCGGCCCGGATCGAACGAAACCGTGGCCCCGACGGCCTGGCCGCGTCGGGCCAGGTGAGCCGCCGTCCCGGGCCGCTGGCCGGTCAGGTGGAGGTGCTCGACTCCCTGGAGCAGCGCCGGGTCGATGTCCTCGGGCGTCACGGCCTCGTTGGCACCCTCCCGCCCGAGGACCATGACTTCGCCCGCGGCATCGACGATGAGGTACTTGACCGTCGTCTCGATGCCGGCGGCGGTTTGCAGCCCGGCGAGGTCCACGCCGTGTTCATTGAGGGTTCCACGCAGCAGCGTGCCGTGTTCGTCGTCGCCGACACTGCCGATCAGGCCGCACGGCACGTTGAGTCCGGCCAGCGCGACGGCGGTATTGGCGGCGCTGCCGCCCCCGGAGCTGGACTTGTCGGTGAGGCGGACCTCGCCGTCAGGCTCCGGCAACGTATCGACCCGGAGGGTCACGTCCCAGTTGACGTGGCCGGCACAGACCACCCGCGACATGGCTCGATCGAAGTCGCGCCCCGGAGATAAAGCCCTGGGCAGCCATCCGCCGGCTGAACTCAGGCCGCGACGGCGTACAACAGGAGGTTGTGGACTCCGGGCCCGAGCCCGAGGGCGGCGACGAGAGCCAGCAGGAGGTAGCCCTGCTGCGGGTCCTCCTCGACGAGTTCTACGAACAGCGCGACCACTGCCGCGGCGACCCCGAGCTTCACGACCAGGAACAGCCATCCCACGCCGAGCGTCTCTGCCGTGGGCAGCCCGGCCGCGAAATCGAGGATCACCCGCGAGGCCGGCGTCCGCTCCCCGAACCCGAGGACGTCCACGCCGATGGCTGTCGAAACCCCGTCCAATCCGTGGCCGAACAGCACCAGGAGACCGGGCCACCCAGTTCCAGCGACCCCCGGCGCGACCCGTTTGAGCAGTTCCCAGGTCACCGCCGCGATGAGGATCGTGGAGAGGAGCCCAGCAAGCGGCCAGACGAGCGTCGGGCCATCACCGCTCAGGAGGACGGCCCCGACGGCGAAGAGGAAGACTCCGCCGCCGATCAGGCCGAGCTGTCGGGCGACGGTGACCGCGTCAGGGGCCCGTGAATCCGCGGCGAGCCAGACGGCGCCGAGGGCGATGAACCCGGTCGCGTACACGGCGGGGGTACCGAGCAGCGGTGCGACCACCGCGGGCGCCGCATCGAGAACGTAGAGCGCATGCAGGGCCGACCCGATTGCCATCCAAGGAACCAGTCCGAGCACCGTGGCCCCGGTCACCGCCGGATGGCGGCGCCAGAGCCCGACCGCTATTCCGACCCCGACGACAAGGAGACCGAGGAGATACGGTAGCGGCGGGAGGGCGAACCCGGCAGGCAGGAGCGCCATTGGGCCAGGCTTCGGCGGCGCATCGAAAGACGTTGTGGTCGGGAAGCGCCGGCCGCCGACAGAGCGACAGGCCGGGATCCATCGAAACGTCGCCCTTTTGCGTTCCGACCGAGTGTCCTCACACGACTGGATGGCCAGTTACGTCATCGAAACCTACGGCTGCACGGCCAACCGCGGCGAGAGCGCCGGCATTCAGCGGCGCCTCCGGGATGCCGGCCACCGACAGGTCAAGCAGCCAGCCGCGGCCGACGTGGCCATCCTGAACACCTGCACCGTCGTCGAAACCACGGAGGATCGGATGCTCCGGCGGGCCGACGAACTGGCCGAGGAGACCGCGGACCTGGTCGTCACCGGCTGTATGGCCCTGGCCCAGGGGGAGGCGTTCGCCGATGCCGGAGTTGACGCCCGCGTCGTGCACTGGGATGACGTGCCCGCCGCGGTCGGCAACGGGGAGTGTCCGACGCCCACCGCCGATTCGGACCCGGTGCTTGATGGCGCGATCGGCATCCTCCCCATCGCCAGGGGCTGTATGAGCGACTGTGCGTACTGTATCACCAAGCGGGCGACCGGCAAGATCGATTCGCCGCCGGTCGAGGAGAACGTCGAGCGGGCCCGGGCGCTGTTACACGCCGGGGCGAGCGAACTCAGGGTGACCGGGCAGGACACGGGGGTCTACGGTTGGGACAAGGGTGAACGGCAGCTGCCCGAACTGCTCCGCCGGATCTGTGCGCTCCCCGGCGATTTCCGCGTGCGGGTCGGCATGGCCAATCCGAAGGGGGTGCATGGGATCCGTGCGGAGCTCGCGCGGACCTTCGCGAACCACGACGAGCTGTACAACTTCCTGCATGCCCCGGTTCAGAGCGGTTCGGACGCCGTGCTGGGCGACATGCGCCGACAGCACCAGGTCGAGGAGTTCCGCGAGGTCGTGGAGACCTTCGATGCGGTGCTCGATGACTGGACGCTGGCGACGGACTTCATCGTCGGCTATCCGACGGAGACCGACGCCGATCACCGGGCCAGCCTCGACTTGCTCCGGGAGGTCGAGCCCGCCAAGGTCAACGTCACCCGGTTCTCGAAGCGCCCCGGGACTGACGCGGCCGATCTCAAAGGGCTCGGCGGGACGCTGAAGAAGGAACGGTCCAAGGAGATGTCGGCGGTGAAACGGGCGATCGTCGGGGAGGCTTACGAGTCACTGGTCGGCGACACGCGGGACGTCCTGGTCGTCGAACCAGGCACGGGTGACTCCGTGAAGGCCTATGACGGCGCCTATCACCAGATCGTCGTCCAGGAGGCCGACTCGCGGGGCCTCGAACCCGGACAGTTCCTCGAGGTCGAGGTCGTCGAGAGCCGGGGCATGTATGCGATCGGGGAACCGGCCTGACACGTAGGCGAGGACGGAGCGCCCGGTGTTCGACGATCGTATAACTCAAGGTTTATGAATCGTCGATATGAAAGCCGATCCACATGCCGACGATGCAGTCAGAACCGGCGCCGGCACCGCTGCCGGACAGCCTCTCCGCTCCCCTCGAGAAACTGGTCTATCTGTACGTGCGACAGGCCGGCGGCGCCACGGTATACGAGCTCCGGGACACCCTGGACGTCCCACAACTGCAGCTGTATCCGACCATCAACCGGTTGGCCGACCGGGACCTGGTCGATCGACGGGGGGACGAGGTCCGGCCGAACGGCCCGGGGATGGGCTGAGCGAGCGGTAACGGATGGCTTCGCGGGCGGTTAGGCCGTCGCTTTCGGCTCGTCCAGGACCTCCGCTACGTATTCGTCCTCCCACTCGCGACGGCTGAGGAGTTCGCGGTGGCCCCGGCTCGTCAGGGAGTAGGAGTTCGTTCGGTCGTCGAATTTGCCCTTCTCGATCAGTCCCTTTTCGACGAGGACATCGAGATTGGGGTACAGCCGGCCGTGGTTGATTTCGGTGCCGTAGTATTCGTCGAGTTCGGCTTTCACGGCCAGGCCTTTCGGCTCATCGAGCCCGGCAACGACATACAACAGGTCGCGCTGAAAGCCAGTCAGATCGTGCATGTTCACGGTTGTATAGGGGTTCTAAGAGGTTAAGTGTGTCGCGTCCGTACTAGGTTTGTCCTCCTCGTCCTCTCACTGCCCGGAGTCTCCTGGAAACAGCGGTTCGGCACTCCGTAGCCGTGCAGACTCGGACCTCGTTCCTGAGTGAGGGGTTGGGCCGTGGCCGTCAGTCCTCAGCGTCCAACAGCTCCTCCACGTCGCGGTCGGGCTTCCACTCGCCGAGCCCCCGTGGATCCACGTGGACGAACACGTCGTCCACGGCCGGCAGCTCGCGGATGGCCTCCATGACATCGGTCTCGATGGCGTGGGCTTCGGCGAGGGTGCGATCCCCCTCGACCTCGATGTGGAGGCTCACGTCGACTTCCGGCCCGACGTAATGCGCCACGACGTCGTGGGCGCCCTGGACGTCCGGATGCTCCAGCGCCCGCTCCAGGATCCGTTTCCGGAGCCGGTCCGGCGGCGCCCGGCCGACCAAGTAGTTCACGTTGTCGCGGACGATCTGCCAGCCCGTCCAGAAGATGCCAATGGAGACGACGGCCGCCGCCAGCGGATCCAGCACCGGGAAGCCGGCGTCCGCTCCGATCACGCCGACGAGCGCGGCGCCGGCGGTCAGGATATCGTTGCGGTTGTCCAGCGCGGTCGCGACCAGCGCGGGGGAGCGCTGGCTGTCCGCGACGTCCTTCACGTACCGATAGAGCCCGTACTTGACGATCGCCGTCACGACCAGGATGCCGATCGCGGGTGGCCCATACTGGCTGGCGGCGATTTCGGTCGACAGGACGCCGGTGATCGCCCGATAGAGCACCAGCCCGCCCGCCGCAAACACGCCGAGAGCGACGAACAGCGAGACGAACGGTTCGATGCGCTCGTGGCCGTGAGGGTGCTCGGGATCGGGCGGCTGGGTCGTGAGGACCAGCCCGGCGAGGACGACCACGCTGTAGGCGCTGTCGGCCAGGCTGTTGACGGCTTCCGACCCGACGGCGAGGCTCCCGGTGGCGATGGCGACCCAGCCCTTGCCCAGCGCGAGCAGGAGGTTGACCGCGAGCACCACCCACCCGACGCGCCGGACGGCCTGCCGCCGGGACACGGGTCGCGGTTCGGACGGCGCCCATTTCTCCCTGTCGCTCGGTTCGCGGGCCGCCCGCGGCAGTCAGGACAGGTCCAGCTGGACGGGCCCGCCGTCCCGTTCGTGCGCCGGGTCCTGCGCGGCAAACGCCTCCCTCAGCCGGCTGTAGGTCCGGTCCAGGGCCTCGACGATGACCTTGGTGTCACCGACAACGGCCATGAAGTTGGTGTCGCCCGCCCAGCGCGGCACCACGTGGGTGTGCAGGTGGTCATCGATGGAGCCTCCAGCCCCGGTACCGAGGTTCAACCCCGTATTGAAGCCGTCAGGGTCCAGCGCCGCCCGAAGCGCCTCGAACGTGTGCTGTTTGAGCCGCGCGTGTTCCAGGAGCGTCGCCTCGTCCAGCGCGCCGTAATCGCCCCCGTGGGGTCGGGGCACAACCATCACGTGGCCTGGATTGTACGGGTAGTTGTTGAGGACGACGAACGCCCGATCGCTGGCGGCGACCACCTTCGCGTCCTCGGCGTCATCACGGTCGGGGAGCTCACAGAACACACACCGTTCCTCCGCGTCCCGGCCCTCGCGCTCGACCCATTCGATCCGCCAGGGGGCGAACAACTGATCCATGGGCGGGCGACGACCGGCCGAGCCGTAAGCCTGTCTCCCGCCGCCGGAAGCCCTGCTTAAGAGGCCCATGGCCGAATCACTCCGGCGACCCGAATCAAGCCTATAGAGGGCTCGATAAACTTTCTCGAACGCGCTGCACGCCTTGTTAAGGCTAATCGAAAGACGGCGGCCGGTTGAACAGTCGAAACGGACCCTACGGTCGGTCCTTTTTATGGCTGTCTCGGGCGGCTCACCGAGTGGTCCCATGTCAGTCAACCGCCCTGTCTTCGACGACAAAACGGAGGCCTGTGAGAGCTGTGGGCGCCAGACCCCACATACCGTCCGCATCGAGATCCGGACGGAGTCGAAACAGCAACAGAACGCCGCGTACTCGCGCGAACCGTATCGCGTTGCGATCTGCGATCGCTGCGGCACCGAATCGGCCCTCCGAATGAACAATGCATAGCGCCTTGCGTTCGATCCGATGTCGGCCGGCAAGCCACCTCGCCGCGGAGTCGGCCCCCGCTTAGTCGAACAGCCCGTCAGTCAGGACCTCACAGCCGTCCTCGGTCACGATGAGCGAGTGCTCGGCCTGGCTCACGAGCGCTCCCTCGTTCTCCTTGAGCACCGGGTAGCTCCGGATCGCGTCGGCGCGCTCCAGGCGGGTCAGCGAGATGTCGACCCGGGAGCCCTCCAGCCACCGGCCGGCGAACGGCAGCGTGCGGTACGTCTCGTCGATCGTCTCGAGGAGCTGGCGGGCCCGGCGGTCCCGGACCGGCTTGTCCTCGAGCAGCGAATAGATCTCCGTGGTCGCCCCCTCCCCGACTTTACCGCTGCCGGTGGAGGCGAAGGGCTCGATGGCCAGCACCTGGCCGGCCTCGAGCTCGACGCCCGAATCGACCGCCCGATTGGGGATGTTCGGGCCGGTATGAGCGTCGTACTCTGCGAGGCCGTGCCCCGAGAGGTTGACGACGGGGTTGTACCCTGCGCCGTCGATGGCGTCTTCGATGGCCGCGCCGATTTCTCCGGTATGGGCGCCCGCCTCCACGACGTCGAGGGCGGCCTCGAGTGCGTCCTCGGCTGCTCGGACCAGTTCCGGCTCGCCTCGGAGGTCGACGGTCACGGCGGCGTCCGCGATCCAGCCGTCCACGTGGACCCCGACATCGAAACAGACGAGCTCCTCGCCGAAGGTGGACTCGTCGTCCCGGCCCGGCGTGGCATGGGACGCTTCCTCGTCGACGCTGATGTTGACCGGAAACGCCGGCGCCCCGCCGAGTTCATCGATCCGCTGCTCCGCCGCCTCGGCGACCTCGAGCTGGGTCGCCCCGACCTCGATCCGGGCCTTGGCGTCGTTCACGACCTCGACCAGGATCTCCCCGGCCTCGCGGTGTTTCTCGAACCGATCGGCGCCGAGGTCCACATCGGCCATGCCCGCGCTTTCGCGCAACCCCGGCAAAGGGGTTTCGAAGCGGGGGTTCGCCGGACTGAGAGTTCACGGGTGACCGATCGCCTGGGGGTGGTGTTTGCCGGTGTGGGGAACCCAACTGCGGGCCCCTCTGGGGTTCACAGAGACGGGCCGGACCGATACCAGGGGGGTTGCTATCGACTCGCGGTCGCGGTCTGCATGAGCTCGGTGTTGAACGCGCTGCCGACCCGCCCGTCACTGTCGGCGAGAATGATCCCCGCATGGGCGCCGGTCTGAGAGGCCAATGCGGACACGGCTCGTTCGGCCGCGGGCTGTGGATCGGTGCCGGCCTCCAAACGGCGGACCGCCTCCCGTGACATCGTGCCCCGGGCTATGTCTTCGCCCCACCCGGTCGCGCTCGCCCCGCCCGCCGCTGACGCGTAGAACCCCGCGCCGATCTGCGGCGTGTCCCCGACCCGTCCGGGGAGCGCGAACCAGCGGCCGCCGGTCGAGGTAGCCGCCGCTAGGTACCCGTCATCGGCCACGGCGACCGCACCGACGGTGTCATGGTCACCGGTCCTGCCTTCCTCATCCGCGCCGAACTGGTCGTTGACCCACTCGAGCACCGAACCGAAGTCGCCGGTCGCTGGCTCCGCCGCTTCGTAACGGGCGCGGGTCTCCTCAGTCAACAGGTCCCGGTTGGTTTCGAGGCCGATCTCCGCGGCCATCCTGGCGGCCTCGTCCCCGCTGAGGAGGACGTGCGGCGTGCGCTCGAGCACCGCTCTGGCCACCTCGGCCGCCTCGACCACGCCCGGCACCGCACAGACCGCGCCGACGGCCCGTCCGTCGGTCATGATGCCGGCGTCCGTGCGGACGACGCCGTCGGCCTGAACGGCCCCGCCAATGCCGGCGTTGAACCGCGGCGACGCCTCTAGCACTCCGACCGCCGAGACCACGGCATCCAGGGGGGTTTGCTGAGCCGCTCCCGACTCCGCGGCCTCCTGGAGCACGGCGTGTCGGTCGGCCGGCTCGTCCGGGTCGGAGCCGGCGCCGCCGTGGACGATGAGTTGCATGTATCTAATCGCCCGCCGCCCCGCGTTAAGTGCCCCGGATGTGCTGGAAGCTCGGGCCCGAACAGCAACCCCTTAGTGTGGGCTGGCCCGATTTCGAGCCGTCATGAGTCACGCCTACGAGCAGGTGTCGGTCCCCGATTCGGGTACGCCGGTCTCGCTCGCCGACCCGGAGACCGGTGCCTTGGACGTCCCGTCCGATCCGATCGTGCCGATCATCTATGGGGACGGCACGGGCGTCGACGTCGCCCCGGCTGCCCAAGACGTGCTTTCGGCGGCCGCCGCGGCGACGGGTCGGGAACTCAACTGGATGCGCGTGTATGCGGGCGAAACCGCCCGAGAGCGGTACGCCGAGAACTTGCCGGACGACACGGTCGAGGCCATCCGCGAGTTCCGGGTGGCCATCAAGGGCCCGCTCACTACGCCGGTCGGCGCCGGTTTCCGCAGCCTGAACGTCGCGCTGCGCAAGCTGCTTGATCTCTACGTGAACATGCGGCCCACATTTCATCTCGACGGGGTCCCCTCTCCGGTGACTGATCCAGGCGCGATGGACATGGTTTCCTTCCGCGAGAACACTGAGGACGTCTACGCCGGCATCGAATGGGAAGCCGGCACCCCGGAAGTCGAGCAGGTCCGAACCTTCGTCGAGGAGGAGATGGGCTACGACGACACGATCCATGACGGCCCGGTCGGGATCGGCGTCAAGCCGATCTCCGAGTTCGGCACCAAGCGCCTCGTCCGGCGGGCGATCGATTACGCGCTCGAGTACGACCGCGACACAGTCACCCTGGTCCACAAAGGGAACATCATGAAGTTCACCGAAGGCGCGTTCCGGGACTGGGGCTACGAGGTGGCCGAGGGGGAGTACGGCGACGAGGTCATCACCGAGGACACGCTCTGGGAGGAACGGGACGGCGAACCGCCGGAGGACGCCGTGGTCGTCAACGACCGGATCGCGGACAACATGCTGCAGCAGCTGTTGACCCGGACCGATCAGTACGACGTGCTGGCCCTGCCCAACCTCAACGGCGACTACCTGTCGGACGCGGCCGGCGCTCAGATCGGCGGGCTCGGGGTCGCGCCGGGCGCGAACATCGGGGACGGGCGGGTCCTCGCGGAACCGGTCCACGGATCGGCGCCGAAGTACGCCGGGCAGGACAAGGTCAACCCGACGGCGATGATCCTCTCGGGTCGGATCCTGCTCGAATACATAGGCTGGCACGACGCCGCCGACCTGATCCGCGACGCCCTGGAGGCCCAGATCGGCGCCAAGCGGGTGACCTACGATATCCACCGCCAGATCGAGGGTGGCGAGAAACTCGCGACCAGCGAGTTCGCCGCCGAAGTGGCCGAGCGGATCCGCGACCTGGCGTAGATGGGCGACGACGTCCGGGTGTGGCTGGTCGAACGGACGTACTCGGACGACGAACAGAACCTCATCATCCTCACCTATGCTACCCCGGACGGCCGACGGGAGTTCCGCAAGGAGCGCGCCCTGCCGAGCTTCTCCGGGCCCGCCCGGGAGACGCCGGTGAGTGTCCGGGTCGAGCCATCGAACCTCGCGACCGTTGCGGATGAGGAGACCCGCGACCGCTACGCCGCTGAGGCCGACCGCATGGCCGCCAAGCACGGCCCGGACGGGACGCTCTGAGGGGGCTGCGAACCGGCTGGCGACGGCCCCGTTCAGTCGTCGGCCTCGGCGGGCTCGGCGTCGTCCCCGGCCAGCTCCGCGGCAACGTCGGTGATCACGTCCTCCTGGCCGCCCACGATGTCTAGCTGCTCCTGGCCCCAGTCGCTCTGGAGGCCGATCTCGGGTCCCACGATGCCCGCGCCGCCGGCGAGGTGGTGGTCCACGCGGCGGGTCTGGGCGTCGTAGGCATCCACGCCACCGAGGTCATTGCGCTCGGTGAGGGGGTCGATCGGATCGAGGTCGTGGAGCGGGGCGTCCAGAACCTCGGCGAGGCCGGCCCCGTGGCGTCGTCGAGGGACACCCCGGCTGGGAGCACGCCTTCGGTCCCTCAACGGCTTCCTTACTCTCGCGTGGCGGAGCCTTTTCGATGTTGGCGGATCCACAGCCGTCCATGTACCGGGTGGTCGGCTGCCGGGACTGCGGCGCGCTCTGGATCGTCGCCGATCGCCCCGAGACCACGACGTGTCCGCGGTGCGATACCCGCCATGCCTTCGAACGGCTCCACGCGTTCGCCGAAACCGAAGACGAGGCGTCCGCCCGACAGGCTCGGGCTGCGCTACTGGCCGAGCGGGCCGGGCAAGGCGAGGCGTTCGATGACCTCGACGTGGCGGTCGCCGAACAGCTGGATTTCGAGGCGATCCCGGACGTGACACGCCTCGAGGCCGCCGGGCTTGATCCCGACGCGGTCGCGGAAGCCGGCGACCGAGCCACGGCTGCCCCGGCCAGCGGTCCCAGCCATCGAGAGGTCGTCCTGAAGGCCCTCGAGGCGTTGGATCGCCCCACGGAGCCGGAGGTGATCGAGTACGCTCGGGACCGCGACGTTCCGAGGGATGCGGCGCGATCCCTGCTCGAGCGACTCGTCCGGGCGGGCGAGGTCTCCCAGTCCGAAGGTCGATACCGACGGCTGTGACCGGACCGCCGGCCTCGGCGACGAAGATACAAGGCGCCGGCGACCTAGCTGGCCGGTATGGCAAGCGCGTTAGCCGACGAGCCCTGTGAAGCGTGTACCTCCGAGGACGAGCCGCTGACCGAAGCCGAATACGCGGAGTACCTCGAAAGCATCGACGGCGGCGTCTGGACCGTCGTCGACGACCACCACCTCGAGGGGACCTACGAGTTCGAGGACTTCCGGGACGCGCTGGAGTTCACCTACGAAGTCGGTGAACTGGCCGAGGAGGAGTGGCACCACCCCGACATCCACCTGCAGTGGGGCGAGGTCCGCATCGAGATGTGGACCCACAAGATCGACGGCCTCCACAAGACGGATTTCGTCATGGCCGCCCGGATGGACCGGATCCACGAGGACTACGCGCCCGAGTAGGGCCGCTCAGGGCTCCTCGTCGACCGCGATCACGTCGGCGTGGGCCTCGATGTTCTCCCAGACGTCGGTCATCCGTTCGCCCGAGAGCTCAACCAGCCGCTCGACGGCCGCGTCGGCATCGGCGGGCGCGTACTCGAGGTTGCGGATCGCTTTGGCGACCGAGACGTGGTGGACGTGGACGCGGTCGTCGTCCGGCACCTCGTAGACGACGGTCGTGCACGGAAGCATGCCGGCGAGCCGCGGATCGATCTCGAGCGCTTCGTGCGCGATCTCGGCGTGGCAGACGACTAGCAGGGCCGTGCGGGGCACGGCTTTCCCGAGCTGGCCGCCGATCATCTCATCGAGGCGGGTCACCTTCACGGTCTCGTAGCCGGCGTACTCGTGCTCGAGCTGGACGTACGGCACGGCGTCGTCGAAGGCCACGTCCAGCGTCAGGTGCATCGCCGCGTCCTCCGGCAGGCCGTCACCCGTGGGTTGGTCGTTCATACCCTGATTTCAGCAGCAAGTGACAAAATTCCCGACCCCGATCACCCCGGTTCCCCATTGGTCCCCTCGGCGGGCGCGAACACGACGAGGAGTTCGAGCCGCTCCTCGATGTCGATGAATCGGTGTTCGACCCCGCGTTCCACATAGATCACGTCACCGGGTTCGACCGGGTGTTCGTCCTCGCCGATCCGGATCCGCGCCACCCCGGCGAAGACGTAGTACATCTCGTCCTCGGTATGTGGCGATTGGGGATCGGTCCCGCCGGCCGGCAGCACGTATCGCCCGACGCTCAGGGTGTCAGTCTGGAGGAACTCCCGGTAGGGGTCCTCGGCCGCTTCATGGCGGTCGCGGACCGCAGCTAGATTGATCGGCTCCATGGCTTACCTCGGGCGTCCGTTTACATAGCTCTCCGTGTCGGACCAGCGGAGTGGCCGGTCAGGTGTTGATGCCCTCGTGTCCGAACCTGAGGTCGGGAGCGCGAAGCCGATTGCCTACCGCCCGAGCTCCGCGTGGGCCGAGGCGAGGTGTCGCGACGCCATCGCCGCGAGCAGCGAACACTCCCCGGCCAGCGCGCCGACGGCGATCAGTTCCGCGAAGGCGTCGGCGTTCGTCCCCGGCGGATCGCCCCCGCCGCGGACGCCCAGCACGTCGAGCGCTTCCGACTGGGTCGCCAGCGTCGTGCCGCCGCCCACCGTGCCGACCTCGAGGCTCGCCAGGGTCACCGAGAGGTAGAGGCCGTCCTCCCGGGCTTCAGCCGTCGTGATGGTGTTGGCCCCCTCGACGACCTGGGCCGCGTCCTGCCCCGTCGCGAGGAAGATCGCGGCGACCACGTTGGCGGCCTGGGCGTTGAACCCGAGGCTCCCGGCTTTGGCGCTCCCGACGTGGTTCTTCCGGGTATTCACCTCGGCGATCGCCTCGGCCGTGGTGTGGAGCCGCTCCTCGACGACCTCGTGAGGGATCGTTACGTCGGCCGCGACAGTCCGGCCCCGCCCGCCGATGGCGTTGATCGCGGCGGGCTTCTTGTCCGTACAGAGGTTCCCCGACAGGGCGATGAGCTCGGCGTCGGTGTTCGCCTCGACCACCTCACACGCCGCCTCGGTCGCGATGGTGGCCATGTTCATGCCCATCGCGTCCTTGGTATCGTAGGCGAACCGGAGGAAGACGTTCTCCCCGACGACGTAGGGCGTGACCGCGCGGAGCTCGCCGTGACTGGTCGTGGACTCCGCCGCCGCGGCGAGCTCGTCCTGATTGGCCCGCGCCCACTCGGCCACGGCCGTCGAGCTCGCCACGCCCTCGGTCCGAAAGACCGGCGCCCGCGTCATCTTCGATTCGATCACCCGGGCCTCCGCGCGCCCGCTGGCGGCGATCGTGCCGAGCCCCCGGTTGACACTGGCGACCAGCGCGCCCTCGGTCGTCGCGAGCGGGAGGTAGTATTCGCCCTCCGCGGCCTGGCCGTGCACCGGGACCGGTCCGGCGACCCCCATCGGTATCTGGGCGGCCCCGATGAGGTTCTCCACGTTACCGGTGGCCGCGTCGGCATCGAACGCGGCCTCCCCGATGCCGTCGAGATCGCCGTCCGTCGCATCGCGAAGGAAGGTTCGACGGGCCGCCGCGGCGGTCTCGGCGTCCGCGTGCTCCTCGAGCTCGTGGAGCCGGAGCTCGCCCGCGGCCACGCGGTCGGCGAGCTCCCTGGCGTCGGGCATGCTCGGGCTCTCGAGCGGGGCCATCCTAACGGTTTCGAGGCTGGATCAAGTTCGAAGGGGGGCGCAGATCGACCTACAGCCCAGGCATCCGACCGTTTATGCCGGAGCCGGCCGGCCGCCCCGGTGATGACGGCGGCCGCGGATCTGGTCCTCACGAACGCGGAGCTGCATACCTTGGCCAACCCGGACGAGACGTACGAGGCCGTGGCCGTCCGGGACGGGACCGTCGTGCGCCTCGGGAGCGCGTGGGAACTCGATCACCTCGTCGGGGTCCGCACCCACGTGATCGATCTCGGGGGGCAGGTCCTGCTCCCGGGATTCGTCGATGCTCACACCCACCTGACCATGCTCGGTCAGTACCTCGTCCACGCCGACCTGCGGGCGGCGGAGTCCCCGGGCGATTGCATCGAGCAGCTCCGCGGGGCGGCCGATGCACGCGACGCCGACGAATGGGTGCTGGGCTTCGGCTTCGACGAGAGCGGCTGGGCGGAGTCGCGCTACCTCACCCGGGAGGACCTGGACGCGGTGAGCCGAGAACGCCCCGTCGCGGCGTTTCGGGAGGACATGCACGTGGCGGCGGTCAACTCGGCCGCCCTCAAGCGCTACCGGGAGGCCATGCCAGCCGCGGATGTCCGGACCGCTGAGGACCAACCGACCGGCGTGCTCGTCGAGGAAGCGATCGACGTGATCTATCGCGCGATCGAACCCGGCCGCGAGGAGACGCGCGAACTGCTCCGGGCGGCGCAGGCAGAGGCGAACCGTCGCGGGGTGACGATGGTGCACGACATGGTCCGTCAGTCGGAAGCCCCGGAGGTGTATCGGGCGCTCGAGCGGGCGGACGAGCTCACCCTCCGGGTTCGGCTCAACTACTGGGCCGATCACCTCGACGCGTTGATCGAGATCGGGTTCGCGACGAACGACGGGTCGGAGATGGTTCAGGTCGGGGCGATCAAGACGTACACCGACGGGTCGATCGGCGGCCGGACCGCCAAGGTCGATTCCCCCTACGCGGACGGCGAGGGAACCGGCCAATGGGTCGTGCCGCCCGCGGAGCTGGAGGCGCTCGTCGACCGGGCGGACGCTCACGGCTTTCAGCTCGCCGCCCACGCGATCGGCGATGTCGCCGTGGATACCGTCCTCGACGCGTATGGCCGGACGGCGAATCCCGGGGGCGCCCGCCATCGTATCGAGCACGCCGAACTCACGAGCGAGGGCGCGATCGAACGGATGGCCGACCTCGGGGTTGTGGCCTCGGTGCAGCCGAACTTCCTGAAATGGGCCCGTCCGGAGGGGCTGTACGAACAACGCCTCGGCCCCGATCGGGGAGCGGCGACCAATCGGTACCGCGACATGCTCGACGCGGGCGTCGACCTGGCGTTCGGCTCGGACGGGATGCCGCTCGATCCGTTGTTCGGCGTGGCCCAGGCGGTGACCCACCCGACCGATTCGCAGCGACTCACCGTGACGGAAGCCCTCCGGGCGTACACGGCTGGCGGCGCCCACGCCGGCTTCGACGAGGATCGCCTGGGCGCGATTGATGTCGGAAACCGGGCCGACTTCGTCGCGCTATCTACGTCCCCGTGGGAGGCCCCGGCTGCAATCGATGAGATCGATGTCGTGTTGACCGTGGTCGATGGCGACGTGGTGTACGACGACCGGTCGTGAACCGGGTTCCGGTCACGGCGTCACTCGAACCGGTGTCACACCAACAGCGATTCCCCGGACATGACTGACGGTTTCGAGACGCCGAGTAACGCCAGCAGCGTCGGCGCGATATCGGCTAGACCGCCGCCCTCACGAACCCGATATCCGCCGTGGCCTCCCGCCGGCGCAAGGTAGACGAACGGCACCGGATTGAAGGTGTGCGCCGTATGCGGCGCCTCGGCCGTACCCATGTCGTCCGCGTTCCCGTGGTCGGCCGTGATGATGACGTGCGCTCCGGCCGACTGCAGGATCGCCAGGAGCCGGGCGAGCTGGGCATCGACGGCCTCCACGGCGGTGACGGCGGCCTCGTGATCGCCGGTGTGGCCGACCATGTCCGGGTTGGCGTAGTTCAGGACTAGCACGTCCGGATCGTCGCCCTCGATGATCTCGATCGTCCGATCAGTGACGGCCGGGGCACTCATCTCCGGCTGTACCTCGTACGTTGGCACGTCCGGACTGGGCACGATCTCCCGACGCTCGCCCGGGTATTCCTGCTCGCGGCCGCCGTTGAGGAAGTAGGTCACGTGCGCGTACTTTTCGGTCTCGGCGATCCGCAGCTGGGTGAAGCCCGCGTCGGCGAGGACCTCTCCCAGCGTGGCTTCGGGTTGTCGAGCGGTGAAGGCTGCCGGGAGGTCGAACGTCTCGTCGTATTCGGTCATGGTGACGACACGGGTGGCCGGCGGCTCCACATCGACCGGCGGATCGAGATCCGCGAGCAGCCGCACCAGCTGCCGCATCCGATCGGCGCGGAAGTTCGCGGTCACCACGGCGTCACCGTCCTGTAATGCCGGCCCGTCATCGAGCAGCGTCGGTTTGATGAACTCGTCAGTCTCGCCCCGGTCGTAAGCGGCCTCCACCGCCCCCGTGGCGGACGCCGCCCGGTGGTCGGCGTCCCGATGGACCATCGCATCGAACACTTCCCGGGTGCGTTCCCAGTGGTCGTCCCGATCCATCGCGTAGTAGCGGCCGGACACCGTCGACAGGTCACCCGTGCCGGCGGCCTCGATCGTCTCGGTCAGCGCCTCCAGGTACCCCTTCGCGGCTGTGGGAGCGGTGTCACGGCCGTCCGTGAAGGCGTGGGTCACGGCCGGCACGTCACGGTCCGCCGCGAGTTCCACCAGCGCGGCTAAGTGGGCGAGATCGCCGTGGACGCCGGCGTCGCTGACGAGACCGAGCAAATGGACGCGACCGTCGTGGTCCGCCGCGTAATCGAACGCCGAAGCCAGAGCTTCATTGTCGGTGAAGGCGCCCGTGTCGATGGCCTCGTTGATCCGTGTCCGGGCCTGGGGCACGATACGACCAGCGCCGATCGTGAGATGCCCGACTTCGCTGTTGCCCATGCCGTCACTGGGCAACCCGACCCGTTCGCCCCACGCCTCCAGCGTGCCGGCGGCCCCCGACTCCCAGGCTCGGTCAAAGGTGGGGGAGGTGGCTGCGCGGACGGCGTCCCGCCGATCGTGGTCGCCGAGGCCCCAACCGTCGAGGACCACCAACGCCGCCTTCATGTCGGGGCGGACGCGGGCGGCGGCTAAGGAGGCTTCGCTCTGAGCGGACCTTGGGTACGTTGGAGCGAATCCCTGCTGAAAAGGGTCGGTCGCTTTCGAGCCGGTGCGTTCCGCGTCAGTCCGCGCCGTGGGCCGGTACGTAGGCGCAGTCCGGACACTGCGTGTACCCAGCCCGTGCCGGGCGTGACATGACTCCGCCGCAGTTCGGGCAAGTCATCGAATGACGATTTCCGAGGGGTGTATTTAAACGTATGGTCGCTGGCGATTAGATCTTACCAACTCCTAGAATGTGTTTATATTCGGCGTCGATTCAGTCGCCGACCTCCGAGCCCCTGGGTGTGGGTAGCTTTTTGGCCCGCTCGGACCCACCTTTCCGCGTGACACTCGACCCGGTCCATTTCGACGGAATCGCCAGATTGGCCGGGCGGATCAGTCACGGGGTCGATACCCGCGACCAGCATGACTTCGCGGAGACGGTTTGGCGTGAGTTCCTCGACCCGCTGGTCGCCGACGACGTGGCGGTCATCGAACCGCTCGATGACTGCCGGCGCCGGTCCGTCGCGACCGACGACATCGCCCTGGCGACCGCCCCTTTCGACTCCCAACACGGGCTCGACGCGGGGACGATCAATCCGACGACCTTCACGAACGGATTGGTGATCGACGTGGCGCAGGCGGCGATGGCCGCCGTCCCATCGGACCTCGACCTGCATCGTTCCCGGACCATCGTGGCGACCGTACATGCGAACGATGCTACGGTCAACGTCGAAGAGGGCGACTGGACGAAGTTCGACGCGGGATACAGCCGTGAACGGATCATCCAGGCGCCACGGGTCGACCGCTTCGAACAGCAGGTAGTGCACGCGCTCAGCCTCTATCTCGCCGAAAGCGATCACGCACTCAAGCACGCCGACACGGTCTCGGACCTCCTGATCCTCGACGGCCCGCTCTACCCGAAGGGGCTGCTCGAGTGGACGGGCCGCGATCGGCGGCTCGAGGACCTGCTCGTCGACGCCGCTCGGCCCGGGGAGATCCTGCGGAACTACCTGGAGCTCGTCGAGGTCTTCGTCGAACGAGGGGTGCCCCTGCTCGGCTTCGTGAAACATCCCGCTTCACGGGTGCTCACGCGGACCGTTCGCCAGCAAACCGGCCGCTCGCCGTGGGTGGATGACGCGGCGTTCTTCCGACAGGTCCTAGCGCCCGAGGACGGCGGCCCGGATCAGCTCACCTGCAGTTCCTGGTTCGTCTCCCGGGGCGGCGTCGATCGGGAGCTCTCCGACGTCGGCGAGGCTCTCGGGGTCCGGCGCGAGCTCGATCCGGAGGCCTACGAGGTGACGTTCTTCGTCGTGTACGACCCCCGCGAGGAACTGTTGTTCCGGGTCGAGGCGCCACGGGCGTTCACCGATGACGTCGAGCTGCGCGAGCGGCTGACGCGTCAAGTGCTGCAGGACCTCGCCCTCCAGCGAGGCCCGCCGCTGGCCGTGGCGAAGGCCGACGAGCTGGCGCGCATCACCCGGGACGAGAAGGCCGGCCTCACGGAGGCCCTCGAACGGGAGCTCTCCGCCCGGCAGACCCGATCATACGACGAGGCTCGGTGGGGAGAGCCAGGCGAGGAGCCCTGACCGGTTGGAAGATCGACGCTTCGAGCCCCGACGGTGGGGCCTGCAAGTCGATATAGACTGGGCTGGATCGTCCGGGCGTTCGGTTACCTGAGCGCGTCGATCAGGTCCGTGATGTTGGTCCGCAGGCGGGCCGCCCGCTCGGCGGTGGCCTCGGCGTCGTGCTGGTCCTGGACGTACAGCGATTCGAAGTAGTAAACGCCGTTCAAAAGCCGGTAGAGCGGTTCCCGCCGCTCGAACCCGTCGGGCAACCGCCGAACGGTTTCGTACCCCTCAACGAAGGCCCTGACCGCCGGGCCATCGGGCGACGGACCGAACAAGGGGAGGAGCGTGCGCCAGATATCGAACTCGCCCGGCGCCGCGATCGCGTGCTCGAAATCGATCATGCAGGCGACCTCGCCGGCATCCACCGCGATGTGATCCGGCGTCGCCCAGCCGTGACAGCAGACCGCCTCGCCCGTTCCCTCGAACCGGTCCGCTCGAGCCGCCAGGAACTCGGCGACGGTATCGGCGATATCGGCGTGCCCGTAGGGTTCGATCGCGCGCCGCCGCCGTCCGAGGTAGTCCTGAACGGCATCAGCCCAGCCGGGATGGTCATCGATCCCGAGGTCGCCCGCTTCCAGCTCGAAGATCCCGTACCCCTCGAGGTGCGGCGCCGTCTGCTCGTGGAGCCTGGCGAGGCCCTGCCCGGCAGCCCGGGTCCAGGTCGCGTCGGGGGTGGCTCCCTCGCCGGGGCTCGGCGCCTGTGGATGCCAGTCCGCGACGTAGAAGTCACTCGTCCGAAGCAGGATCTCCGGGACCGGGACGTCGGTCCGGCCGCCGACGAACTCGATCACCGCTCCCTCGATCCCGGCGGTCCCGGTCGGCCCGGCATCGCGTTTGAGGACCGCTCGGCGGCGGTCGACGCGGATTTCATAAACCTCGTGCGGCGGGACGTCATGGAGCTGTCGGACGATCTCGAGACTGTCGACCCGCGCTGCGACGCGTGCTCTGAACGAGTCCTGCATCACTGCTTCTCGGTGTGGCTGAAGTGGCCCGATCCCCACGGCAGGTGGGGGCCAGCTCCTCGAGAGAACGGCCAGCGACCGACGCATAAACGTACCGACCCCCGCAGCGCCTGATCGCTACACCTGGCGGTGCATTCCGGTGCCAGCGCTTTTCTACCAGCCGCGCCTGGCCACCGGTATGACGGACCTGGGGGACTTCTCGGAGTATGAAACGGACGACGAGTCCACCGGGCCCCCTCCCGAACACGCCGGTGACGAGGCCCGCACGAGCCCGTCCGTCGAGGACCCGCTCCCGAATGGTGCGGACGGCGCAACGGAGGGGGTCTCCGACTTCGAGCCGGTTGACGTCTCGCCGGTCGGCGATGACGTCGGGATCGGGACCCTGGCCACGGCCCAGGGGCTGCGGATCGCTCGGGACGCCGACGACACCCGGCTCCGCGCGTACGTGACCGTCGAGAACCGGGCGTCGGTCCGCATCGGGACCTATCTCCTCGCCCCGTATCCGGACAACGAAGCGCTGTTCTGCCGGATCGCGGCGCTGGAGTACGTCCCCCAGTTCCACGCCGACGACGCGACCGAGATCCACGCCCGGCGGGCGATGCGGTCGGGCGGGATCGACGAACGGGACTACAAGTTCATGGCCACCCTCGAGCCCATCGCGGTCCTGTATCCTGACGACGGCGAGCTCCAGCGGCGGATGACCGACCGGGTGCCCAAGCCGGAGACGGTCGTCCGCCGGGCCGCCGATCAGTCGGAGATCAAGACCGGCCTCAAGATCCCGGCCGAGGGCGTGTTCCTCGGGCACCTCGCGGTCGGCGGGGAAGTCGTCCGGACCGCCGCCGAGCCGCCGACCATCGATTACCGGTTGAAGGACGACTACGCCACCGGCGATCCGCTGGTCTTCCGCCACGCGCTGGTGGCGGGCGGGACCGGGTCCGGGAAGACCCACGTGGCGAAGAACGTCCTCCGGCAGTACCTGGCCTCGGAACGGGCCTATCCCGTGGAAACCGGTGCCAGCCGGACGGTGCGGCCCGCCGTGGTACAGTTCGACCCGCAGGACGAGTACGCCCAGATGCACGACGATAACCCCGCGGCGACCTCGGAGGACGCCAGGCGGTGGGAACGGGAGGGCATCGCCCATGGCGGCCATGACGACACCGTGGCGCTGGTGCCGAAGGTGGGGTCGGCCACGTACTCGGCGAGCCACCACCGTGCCGAACAGGTCGAGTTCACGCTGCCGTTCTCGATGGTCCGCGGGAACCCGTGGCTGGTCGCCGGCGGTCAGCTCAACGACAACCAGTATAGCGCGCTCGCGTATCACCTGCTGCCGGGCTTCTTCGAGGACTACGGCCCGGACGGCACCTATCGGGACTTCTGTGACTACCTGAACGATCCGACGATGAAAGAACGGCTCGGGACCGAGACCGGCAGCGGCCAGGTGCACGAAGCCACGTTCGATGCCGTCAAACGCCGGGTCATGGGCGGGCCGTTCGGCGACGTGTTCGATCAATCCGCGCGACCCATTACCGAGCTCGTTGAGACCTTCGTGCGGCCCGGGGGCCTGACGACGGTGCCGACCTACCACATCAACAATTCACGAGCTGCCCAGACGGTCGTCCTGGGCCTGGCGAGCCTGTTGATCGACGAGAAGCTCTCTAACGATCCCCGTCATGACCGCATCAAGGAAACCCCGATCGTCCTGGGCATGGACGAGGCGCATAACTTCCTCGCCAGCGGGGAGACGGCCCAGGCCCGCCAAGTGATCGGGAAGTTCACCGAAGCCGCAAAACAGGGCCGCAAGGAGCGGCTCGGGCTGTTCCTCGTCACCCAGGACCCCCAGGACATCGCGGACCCGGTCTTCAAACAGATCAACACCAATCTCGTGTTGAACCTCGGCGACGAGGACGCCATCGCATCGATGAACCTGCCGACGGCGCTGGCCGGGAAGGTCCCCTACATGGAGACGGGGCAGTTGGTTGCGTACTCGCCGGACAATTCCGAGCCGGTGGAGCTGGCGGGCCTCGAGAAATGCGTCGTGCGACACGGGCGGGACTGACGGCCGGCCCCGAACTCAGCCGGTTCCCACGGGTTGAGAACCGGCCGAACCCCTTAGGCTCGCCCTGCTCGTAGGTTCGACCGTATGCCCGAACACGTCCTGGTGCCACACGACGGGTCGCCGCAGGCCGACCACGCGCTCGAGCACGCGCTGTCGGAGTTCCCCCAGGCCGACATCACGATCCTGCACGTCATCGATCCGACCGGCACGGGATACAGTGCGGGCGCCATGCTGCCCGACTACTCCGAACAGTGGTACGAATCCGCGAAGGAGGTCGCCGAGGAGATTTTCGCCGCTGCCGAAGCCGATGCGGCCAACCACGGGGGCGACATCGAAACCGTCCGGGAGCTGGGCCGGCCGGACCGCGAGATCGTCAATTACGCCGAGGAGGCCGGCGTCGACCACATCGTTATCGGCAGTCACGGCCGAAAGGGTGTCACGCGGATCCTGCTCGGCAGCGTCGCCGAGTCCGTGGCGCGTCGGTCGCCGGTGCCCGTGACGATCGTCCGCTGATCGGCTGCTTGGAAGGATTTATAAACCGCGCAGATCAACCGCCGGCTGGCGATGACGGCCGGTGGTCGCTTTACACGTCCGACACGCCCCGCTCGGTAGCGACACCGCCGTCGATCGGTTCTCCCGGTCCATCGCGCCGGCACCCACCCACGCATGTCAAACCAAGATCACGCCTCCGTAGCGGTAACGCTCCCAGATGGCTCCGAACTCGACGTCGAGTCGGGGTCGACAGTGGAGGATGTCGCCTACAAGATCGGCCCGGGACTCGGCGAGGACGCCGTCGCAGGGGTCGTCGACGGCGACCTCGTGGACCTCGCGACGCCGATCGAGCAAGACGCCCGCTTGGAGATCGTCACCGAGGGGAGCGAGCGATACCGCCGCGTCCTCCGCCACACGGCGGCCCACGTCTTCGCGCAGGCCCTTCAGCGCCGCCACCCGGAGGCGAAGCTGGCCATCGGCCCACCGACTGATGAGGGGTTCTACTACGATGTCACGGGGGTCGATCTGGACCAGGCTGATCTCGACGCCATCGAGGCCGAGATGGCGGAGATCGTCGAGGCCGATTACCCGCTCGAGCGCGTCGAACGCCCCCGCGAGGAGGCGCTCGAGCAGTACGCGGACAACTCGTTCAAGCGTGACATCCTCGAGACCGAGGCGGCCGGCGAAGATCCGGTCTCCTTCTACCGGCAGGACGGCTGGGAGGACCTCTGCCAGGGCCCCCACGTCGATTCGACCGGGGCCATCGGCGCCTTCAGCCTGCTGGAGATCTCGGCGGCCTACTGGCGCGGCGAGGAGCAGAACGAACAGCTCACCCGCGTCTACGGGACCGCCTTCGAGTCCGAAGCCGAGCTCGAGGCCTACCTCGAACGCCGCCGGGAAGCCGAGAAGCGGGACCACCGGCGGATCGGGCGCGAACTGGATCTCTTCTCGATCGACGAAACCGCCGGGCCGGGCTTACCGCTCTATCACCCCAACGGCCGAACGGTCCTCGCGGAACTGGAGGCCTATGTCGACCGGCTCAACGAGGACAACGGCTACCAGTACGTCGAGACGCCCCACCTGTTCAAAACGGAGCTCTGGAAGAAGTCGGGCCACTACGAGAACTACCGGGACGACATGTTCCTCTTCGAGCTGGACGACGACGAGTTCGGGCTGAAGCCGATGAACTGTCCCGGCCACGCCACGATTTTCGACGACGGCGCCTGGTCGTACCGCGATCTCCCGGTCCGGTATGCCGAGCACGGCAAGGTCTACCGGAAGGAACAGCGCGGCGAGCTCTCCGGGCTGTCGCGGACGTGGGCGTTCACCATCGACGACGGTCACCTGTTCGTCCGACCGGACCAGATCAAGGACGAAGTGTTGGGCATCATCGAGATGATCGAGGAGGTGCTCGGCACGTTCGACCTCTCGCCGTCGGTCGATCTCGCGACGCGGCCTGAGAAGTCGATGGGTGGCGACGAGATCTGGGAGCGAGCGGAATCACAACTCGAATCGGTCCTCCAGGAGTCCGAGTTCGAGTACGGCCTCGAACCCGGCGACGGCGCTTTCTACGGGCCGAAGATCGACTTCTCCTTCGAGGACGCGCTCGGGCGGGACTGGGACGGCCCGACGGTCCAGCTCGACTTCATGATGCCCGACCGCTTCGAGCTCTCGTATACGGGCGAGGACAACGAGGATCACCGCCCGGTGATGATCCACCGGGCCCTCTATGGGAGCTACGAACGGTTCTTCATGATGCTCATCGAGCAGTTCGACGGCAAGTTCCCCCTCTGGCTCGCGCCGGAACAGGTGCGGATCCTGCCGATCGCCGAGCGTCACGAGGAGTACGCCAGGTCGGTGGCCGGCACTCTCGAGCCATTCCGCGTGGAGGTCGAGACTCGCGACTGGACCATCGGGCGGAAGATCGCCGAGGGTCACGAGGACCGGGTGCCCTACATGCTGATCGTCGGCGACGACGAGGTCGACGCCGAGACGGTGTCCGTGCGCGATCGCCAGGAGCGTGAAGCGAACGACGTCGCACTCGAGCGGTTCCGCAACCACCTCCAGGCTGAACGCGACGGGAAGCGGATCGCGCCCGATTTCCTGGACTGAC
>CAZKPC010000010.1:0-40433 GCA_964554565.1 uncultured Halobacteriales archaeon | reverse complement strand
CGAGCACCCGCACCGCCGATCACGGCGCGATCGTCGAGTGGCTCATCGAGCGCGGCCGACCGGTGGTGGTCGCGGCCGACGTCACCCCGATGCCCCGCGCGGTCGAGAAGGTCCGCCGCTCGTTCGAGGCAGCCGGTTGGACGCCCGGGACGGATCTCCCGGTTGACGAGAAACTCCACCGGACGCGGGAGGCGGGCTACGACAACGACCACGAGCGGGACGCCCTGGCCGCGGCGCTGTATGCCTGCGACGATCACGCCGATCAGTTCGCCCGGATCGCCCGGAAGACGCCGCCGGCTGTCGATACCGGCGATGTCGTCGCCGAGGTGGTCGCCGAGGAGACCAGCGTGGAGGCCGCGATCGCGGAGCTGACGCCCGAGGAGGCCGACGCCGCTGGTGAATCGACCGGCGAGACGGAGGCGACCCGCCAGGCCCGGCAGCGGGCCGACACCCTCGCTGAGCGGGTCGACCGGCTGGAATCCTACGTCGAGGACCTCGAGGCCACGGTCGAGGAGAAGGACGCCCGGATCGAAGAGCTCGAGGCGGACCTGGAGGCGGCGCATACGGCCGAACGGGCCGAGGCCAAGGCCCGCCGCTCGACGAACCGCCTCGAGCGCGAGAACGAGCGCCTCGAAAGGGAGCTGGCGGGGACCCGGGAGGAGCTGGCGTCCCTCGAGAACAAGCTGGAGCGGCTGAAGGCGCTCTGGAAGCTCGACCACTCGGACTTCGAAGCCGTCGCCGATCGGGCGGCGGCGGCGCTCGTGCCGGTCAAGCCGGTCGAGCAGTTCTCGCTCGATGCCATCGAGGCGGCGGAGGCGGCCTACGGACTCGCCCCCGGGGACGTCGTGCTCCTGCGCGACGCGAGCGGCGCCGGCCGTCGTACGGCCGAACGGTTGGCCGAGGTCGAACCGCGGGTCGTGCTGCTCGACGGCGCCGGCCTCTCGGACGTCGCGGAGGCGATCCTCTACGAGCGCGAGGTCCCGTTCGGCCCGGCGGACGCGGTCGAAACCCGGGAAGTCGACGAGCTGGCGGTGGCTCGCGAGGCCGATGTCGAGTCCGTTCTCGAGGACTGGCGGGAGCGGGTCCGGCGGTACCGCCACGCCGAGAACCAGCAGCTCGTCGATCGGCTGATCTCCGAACACCGGGCCCAGCGGAAGGACACGACCCCGAGCGAGCTCCTCGACTCCTGAATCAGGTGACGGGCTCGACGAGCACCGTCTCGTGCTTTAGACGCGGCCGTTTGGCGCGGCCCGCGGGTTCGTACTCCACGACATCGAGTTCGGATAACGTGGCCAGGTCGCGGCTCACGCCGCCTTTGTCCCGATCGAGTTCGTCAGCCAGGGCCCGCACGGAGTCCACCGGGCCACTCTTGAGGCGGTCGAGCAGTTCGAGACGTGGCGCGGTGAGGACCTCGCGAGCGCTCTCGCGGGACAGCACGAGCGTGTCGGTATACCCGGCCTGGGCCAGGGCCCCGCCGGCGAGCGTCCGGGTCAGCAGCCGGCGCTTCTCGGCGCGGGGATCAGTTGCTGATCCAATGGGGGGTTCGGCAGGGGCCATAAGTTTAGACTTTCTTATCGTTGAGTTTTTCCTCAACAGTAAAAGCCTGTTCCTACTCGGGTATTCGAGAAGGCCTAAATCCCGGGCCCGGAATGGGGCGAGTATGGACGCCCTGGACCGGCTCACGCGGAACACCGAGGAGGTGATCACCGAGGACGAGCTCGAAGCACTCGCCCAGGCTCCGGAGGGCAAACGCGCTTACGTGGGCTACGAACCCTCGGGCGTCCTCCACCTCGGCCACATGCTGACCGCGAACAAACTCATCGACCTCCAGTCGGTCGGCTTCGAGGTCGTGGTCCTGCTGGCCGATGTCCACGCCTATCTCAACGACAAGGGCTCGTTCGAGGAGATCCGGGCAACGGCCGAGCGCATGCGGGACCAGTTCCTCGCGTACGGGCTCGATGAATCGGCCACGGAGTTCGTGTACGGGTCGAGCTATCAGCTCGACGAGGAGTACGTGCTCGACCTCCACGCCCTCGGGCTCGAAACGACGCTCAACCGGGCCCAGCGCGCCATGGCGGAGATCCAGGGCGGCGAGGTCGCGAAGGTGTCCCATGTGGTGTACCCGCTGATGCAGGCGCTCGACATCGCGTACCTGGACCTCGACCTGGCCATCGGCGGGATCGACCAGCGGAAGGTCCACGTCCTGGCCCGGGAGGAGCTGCCGACGTTGGGCTACGAGGCTCCCACGGCCCTGCATACCCCGATCCTGGCCGATCTCGATACCGGCGTCGGCAAGATGTCCTCGAGCGCGGGGACGACCATCTCCATGCAGGATTCCACGGACGCCCTCGAGGAGAAGATCAACGGGGCCTTCTGCCCCCCGACGCGGGATCCGAAGCCCGACGCGGACGGCAACGACCGCGAGAACCCCGTCCTCCAGCTCTTCCAGTACCACGTCTTCCCGCGCTTCGACGCGGTCACCGTGGAACGCCCCGAGGAATACGGCGGGGACGTCCGCTACTCCTCGTACGAGGCGCTGGCCGCGGCCCTCGAGGCGGGCGAGCTCCACCCCGCCGACGCCAAGTCGGCCCTCGTGTCGTGTCTCGATGACCTCATCGCGCCGGGGCGGGCACAGCTGGCCGAGTGAGCGGACAACCGCCGGAGAGACCCCGGGTTTAAACTTCGAGCGCGACAACCTCTCCGGTAATGAGCGACGAGGAGGAACAGCGTCGGGACCTCCGCATGCCCGATGAGGACGAGGTGTTCGCCGTGGTGACGAACATGCTCGGCGCGAACCGGGTCGAGGTCCGGTGTGCTGACGGCGTCGAACGGACGGCGCGGATTCCCGGGCGCATGCGCAAGCGGATCTGGATCCGGGAGGACGACGTCGTCCTAGTCGAGCCCTGGGATTGGCAGGACGAGAAAGCCGACATCGTGTGGCGGTACGAGAAGGCCGAAGCCGACCAGCTCCGCCAGGAAGGTCACATTCAGGAGCACGCGTGACCGTAGCGGGCGGATGACCGACCGGGCGGGGGTTGTACTCGGTGTGGATCCCGGGCCGTCAACGCCCCGTGCTGATTGCCCCGTGACTGCCCGCCGGAACCCGATTGACAGCGATCGCGACACGGGCGGGGGCGTCGGCTCGTCGCCGATCGTCGGCACGGCATGAGCGACTTCGACCTGCTGGACGTCGAGGAAGCCGAAGGGGTCGGCGACGAGTGGGAGGAGATCGACGTCTCGGATACCGAGGCCGATCGGATCGCCCGCGAGCGCGATCGCGAGTTCGCCGAGTTCCGCAAGCGGCTGAAGGACGCCGACCAGTTCAAAGTCGAAGGGGCAGTCTTCGATGACGCCACGCTGGCCGCGGTGTACAAACTGGTTCAGGACGGACACATCGCGGCCTTCGGCGGGCCCATCTCGACGGGGAAGGAAGCGAGCGTGTTCGAGGCCCTGGGGCCTGACGATACGGACGTCGCGGTCAAGATCTACCGCGTCCAGGCCTCGGACTTCCGGCGGATGCGGGACTACCTGGAGGGCGACCCGCGGTTCGAGGGGATCGGGAGCGACAAGGGCGAGGTGATCATCGCCTGGACCCGCAAGGAGTTCGCGAACCTCAAGCGGGCGGCCGCCGCCGGCGTCAGGGTGCCCGATCCGATCGCGGTACAGCGGAACGTGCTCGTGATGGAGCTGATCGGCGAGGAGGACGATCCGGCGCCGCGGCTCGAGGAGGTCCACATCGAGAACCCCGACACGGCGTTCGAGGTCGTCCGTGAGTACATGCGCCGGCTGTATGCTGCCGGCCTCGTGCACGGCGACCTGAGCGAGTACAACATCGTGATCTACGACGGGGAGCTCTGTGTCATCGACGTCGGGCAGGCGGTCACGGTCCATCATCCGAACGCCGACGAGTTCCTCCGCCGGGACTGCCAGAACGTGGCGGCCTTCTTCGGCCGCCAGGGCCTCGCAACGGATGCCGATGAACTCTATACGTTCGTAACCGAGGGTGAGGCGACCGGGAACGCCGTGGCCGAGGAGTAGCCGACCGCCCGGTGCCGTCGGCACCGCCGGTTAGCGGAGGTCCTTTCGGGTGAAGAGCAGGGCCGCGATCGCGAGAAGTCCCACGGTAGCGGCCCCGAGGACTCCCGCCGCGATCAGATCGTATTGCCCCTGGACCAGTATGGCGTTGACGTCGTAGTACCGGGTTGGCGACACGGCCCCGAGCTCGCTGTATTCCGTGCCGCTCAGGAGTGATTCAAGCAAGAACAACCCGAAGACGACCGCGATGCTGACCCGTTCAGCGATGCTCGCTCTCGAGAACACCACGCCGAACACGAGTCCGATGGCCGCAGTGCAAAGGAGATAGGGCACGGATAACAGGTGGACCATCACGAGATCCCGAACGGGGAGTGGATCATCGATCAGGACCGAGCCGGCATATACCGCGACAGGCGTGACGAGGTTCACGCCCAGAACGGGAACTAAGAGAGCCAGGAACTGTTCGACGAGTAGCCGCCAGCGGCGAACCGGAAGGGCCAGCCAGAGGTCCATCCGATCGTGCTCGACGTCGCCAGCAATCGTTCCCGCCGCCGCGTACGCCGTATAGAGCCCGAACAGGATGACCCAGGCGAAATTGTACAGCTCTGCCGCCAGGAACCCTTCGAGTGTCGCGAACGTGGTGACACCCAGCGCCTTCAACATCGGTTCCGGGTAGGCCTGCAGGAGCTCATCGAGATTCACCGACGATGCCATCGAGGGATAGATCCAGATGACCAGTCCGGCCAACAACGAGAACCCGACCGTCATCACCACTGAGCCCTTGATCCGGTGCCGGCCCCCGTATCGAGCGATCTCAAGCATCGTTACCTCCCCCATAGAACCGCAGGAACACGTCCTCGAGTGGCGCCTCCTCGATGTCGACGTCGACCAGATCGTACTGGCCAACGACCTCGAGCAGCTGGTTGATCTCGCCAGTATACGTCAGCGTCGCCTCCGAAGCGATCCGGCTGTCGGTTCCGAAAACGAACCCGCCGTCCGACTCGTCGTGATCCACGGCGTGGACCTCCGCGTCGTGTACGCCCTCCAGCTCCAGCGCGGCGGGGTCGATGGGTTCGGCAGCGCGGAGCCGGACCGTCTTCCCCGACCGACGGAGCAGGTCCTCGACCTCCTCGATCGCCACGAGCTGCCCGGCGCGAAGGATGCCGACGCGGTCACAGACCTGTCGAACTTCACCGAGGACATGCGACGACATGAACACGGTCGTCCCCCGTGATTGCTCCTCCCGGACGAACTCGTTGAACTCCCGCTGCATGAGCGGGTCGAGGCCCGACGTCGGCTCGTCCAGGATGACGAGATCGGGATCATGCATGAACGCCTGGACGAGGCCGAGCTTCTGGACGTTTCCCGAGGAGTACTCACGGATCGACCGGGTCAGCGGGGGTGAGAAGGTCTCAAGCAGCCGCTCGAGCCGTTGGTCCCCCTTCAAGGCCGCGTGGAGGTCGAGCAGTTCGCGCCCCGTGACGTGTTCGTCGAAGCTCGGGTTGGCGGGGAGGTAGCCGATCCGACCTTTCGCTGCGACCAGCTCGGATTCCTGCTGGATATCCGCGCCGAGAACCGTCGCTGATCCCGCCGTGGGCCGCATGAACCCCAAGAGGGTCCGGATCGTGGTGGTCTTCCCCGCCCCGTTCGGACCCAAGTAGCCGAAGACTTCGCCCGTTTCGACTTCGAAGGTGAGCTCGTCGTTCGCCCGCAGATCGCCGTAGTCCTTCGTCAGGCCCGATACCTCGATTGCGGCCATTCGCGTCGTTTTGCGCAGAAGGGCAAAATAGCCTTGCCGATCACGGGATCGGTGGTCCGACAAGCCTTATTCCGTGGGGCTCGGAGCCTGGGGCATGCAGCACGTGAAGATTCCGCAGGACCGGGTGGGCGTGCTCATCGGCGAGGGGGGCGAGACCATGCGGGAAATCGAACGGAAAGCGGAGGTCCGCCTCGAGATCGATTCGAAGAACGCGTCCGTCGCGGTCGACCAGGTCGGCGATCCCGTACGAGGGCTGAAGGGCCCCGATATCGTACGCGCCATCGGGCGGGGGTTCGCGCCCGAGGAAGCGCTCAAACTGCTCGAGGACGACCTCATGCAGCTGGAGGTCGTCGATATCAAGCGCACGGCCCGGAACAAGAACGACCTCAAACGGCGGAAGGGCCGCCTCATCGGGAAGGACGGCCGAACCCGCGAGTTGATGGAGGAACTGACCGGCGCCTCGGTCGTCATCTACGGGTCGACTCTGGGTGCCATCGGGATGCCCCGCCAGGTCGAGGTGGTCCGGAGCGCCGCCGAGATGCTGCTCGACGGAGCCCCGCACGGCGCCGTCTACTCCTTCCTCGAGCGCAAGCGCCGCGAGGAACTCAACCCGGCGGCCCTCGAATACCACGAGTACACCGGCTGAGCCGCGACCGGCAACTGACGTATAAAGGCTGGGGTTGCGAACTCTTCACACGCGGTTATCCCTCACACGGCGGGCCGTTGACGAACTGATGCCGGTGGGTTTATATAGAACGACAAACAATCAACGGACGATTATGGCGCAGCAGTTGGGTAACCAACCCCTTATCGTACTCTCGGAGGAGTCCCAGCGCACCTCCGGGCGTGACGCACAGTCGATGAACATCACGGCCGGCAAAGCCGTCGCGGAAGCCGTCCGGACCACGCTCGGCCCGAAAGGGATGGACAAGATGCTCGTCGACTCGACGGGCTCCGTCGTCGTGACGAACGACGGCGTGACCATCCTCGGGGAGATGGACATCGAGCACCCCGCGGCCAACATGATCGTCGAGGTCTCGGAGACCCAGGAGGACGAGGTCGCCGACGGGACCACGACGGCCGTCGTGCTGGCCGGCGAGCTCCTGAGTAACGCCGAGGACCTGCTCGAGCAGGACATCCACGCGACCACGCTCGCCCAGGGCTACCGACAGGCCGCCCAGGAAGCCAAGGACATCCTCGACGACGTGGCGATCGAGGTCAGCGAGGACGACGACGAGCTCCTCCGCCAGATCGCCGCCACGGCCATGACCGGCAAGGGCGCCGAGAGCGCGAAGGAAACCCTCGCGCAGCTCGTCGTCAACGCGACGCGCAGTGTCGCTGATGCCGACGGCATCGACGTGGACAACGTCCAGATCGAGAAGGTCGTCGGCGGCGCCATCGGCGAGTCCGAACTCGTCGAGGGCGTCATCGTCGACAAGGAGCGCGTCCACGAGAACATGCCCTATGGCGTCGAGGACGCCAACGTGGCCGTGCTCGACACGGCGCTGGAGGTCAAGGAGACCGAGATCGACGCCGAGGTCAACGTTACCGATCCCGACCAGCTCGAACAGTTCCTCGAGCAGGAAGAGGAGCAGCTCCGCGAGCTCGTCGACCACCTGGTCGACGTGGGCGCCGACGTCGTGTTCTGTGGCAAGGGCATCGACGACATGGCCCAGCACTTCCTGGCCCAGGAGGGCATCATCGCGACCCGCCGGGTCAAGGACTCGGACCTGAAGGCCCTCGCCCGGGCGACGGGTGCCCGCATCGTCTCGAACGTCGAGGACATCAACGACGACGACGTCGGCTTCGCCGGCTCGGTCGCCGAGAAGGACATCGCCGGCGACACCAAGCTCTTCGTCGAGGACGTCGACCAAGCCCGGTCCGTCACGCTGGTCCTGCGCGGCGGCACCGAGCACGTCGTGGACGAGGTCGAGCGCGCCGTCGAGGACGCGCTCGGCGTGGTCCGCATCACGATCGAGGAGGGCGAAGTGCTGCCCGGTGGCGGGGCCGTGGAGACCGAGCTCGCGCTCGGCCTCCGCGACTTCGCCGACTCCGTGGGCGGCCGCGAGCAGCTGGCCATCGAGGCCTTCGCGGACTCCCTCGAGGTCATCCCGCGGACGCTGGCGGAGAACGCCGGCCTCGACCCGATCGACAGTCTCGTCGACCTGCGCGCCCAGCATGACGGCGGCGACACCTCCGCCGGGCTGGACGCGTACACCGGCGAGATCGTCGACATGGAGGAGGACGGCGTCGTCGAGCCGCTCCGCGTGAAGACCCAAGCCATCGAATCCGCCACGGAGGCCGCGGTCATGATCCTCCGCATCGATGACGTGATCGCTGCCGGCGACCTGAAGGGCGGCGGCAGCGACGACGATGACGACGACATGCCGGCCGGCGGCCCCGGCGGCCCCGGCGGCATGGGCGGCGGCATGGGTGGCATGGGCGGTATGGGCGGCATGGGCGGCATGGGCGGTATGGGCGGCGCGATGTGAGCGCCCCCTAAGGTCCGCTCACACCATCCACGGCCGACCCGCCGCACCGTTTCCTGACCGACCGTTCTCCCGTTTCGACCATCGAAGAGCCGCCGCGCCGTTATTTCTCGAGCTTGGCCCGGTAATACCCCGACTGCGGCCAGACGGCCGTCAGGTCCCAGGCCGTCCCGACGAGGACGTCCCGGAGCCGGTCCGGCCCGAACAGGACGAAGCTGAGCGTGGGCCCCACCTCGCGCCCGCCGTCCGGGCGACCGTACTCGAAGTGAAACGCCCGGCGGGCGAGGCCGGCCCTGGGATCCGGCCGGTAGCCGATGAAGCTCTCGGGGTCGAGGCCCGCGGGATCGTAGCTGTCCACGATCGCGGTCGCGTCGGGCGTGGTGACGCGAGCCAGGTCCGTGAGGAACGCTCTGACGCCCGGCAGCGAGCCGGCCAGTCCCGATTGCGTCCCGACGACGAGGGCGGACCGGAACCGGTTGCGGTCGAAGCCGAGCGCGAACATGTCCATGACGAAGGCGGCCTGGACGCCGCGGCGTCGGGCGGTCTCGATCGCTTTGGGGCTGGTATCGATCCCGATGACCTCCCGACCGCTGGCCGCGAGCCACTGCGCGTACTTCCCCGTTCCACACCCCACATCGAGGACCGGCCCGTCGAGCGAGCCCAACGGCTTGCCCCAGGCGGGTGACCAATCCTCGGGATCGGTGAAGTACGTCCCGGCGATGTCATGGGGTTCCGTCTCGCTACCGTCACGGTAGGTCAGCTCGCCCGACCGGCCCATGGTGTCGTGGTCGTGCATCGCCCGGCCCAGCGGATCCGCCGCCGTCATGACCTGTGACACACTCGCATATTTAATAAAAATGGTATGAGAGACGGTCCCACCTCCCAGCCCCCGAGTTCCGGACCGGCTCACAGCGGCCGGGAAGGCAAGCGCTATATCCTCGCGCCCGGCAGCCGGCCAGGCATGTCCGACGCGATCCCCTTCGATGCCTATTACGACCTCAGCCTGCCCTCGGCGGTCGCCCTCTCGCCCGACGGCGAGCGCACGGCCTACGTCGCCCCATGGCGGTCGAGGAGCCCGCCGGGGACTAGTCGCCGACCTCGAGCTCGAACTGCCGGTACTCGACGGGCGCGTCGAGGACGACGCTGGTGTTGGTCTCCTTGACCTCGGGATCAGTCAGCAGCGCCTTGATCTGGTCGTTCATCCCGTCGGTATCGGTGAACTTCCCCAGCGCGACGATGTCGTAGTCGCCGGTCACCTCGTAGACCGAGATCATCTGGTTGTGCCCGGCGAGCCGCTCGGTGATGTCCGGGAGCGCGGTCCCTTCGACCTTCAACTGGATGATCGCGGTCACGTCGTATCCGAGGTTTTCGTAGCTCAACTCCGGCACGTAGCCGGTGATCACGCCCTCCTCCTCGAGGTCCGAGAGGTGGTTGGAGACGGTCGTCACCGAGACGTCGAGCTCCTCCGCCAGGCTCCGGAGGCTGGCGCGACCGTCACGGAGTAGCGCGTTGATCAGCCGGGCGTCGAGGTGTTCGTAGGTCACGGGCGGCCAGACGGACCGGGGGATTAAAAATTGTACGTTTGTCCACCTGTATGAAAATTCGTAACAGTTCTACGAAGGGTTAAGGATATATACCCTGACCTTATTCGCCTTTCTGTCCAGAACTATGACAAAGGACAAGCTTCCCGACGGCGGCACCCTCTCCGACGCGGAACGGGCGGTGCTCGAGAGCATCGAAGCGGAGAACGTGGACTTCCTGCGGCTCCAGTTCACCGACATCCTGGGGGTCGTGAAGAACGTCTCCATCCCGGCGTCCCAGGCGGAGAAAGCTTTCACCGAGGGCATCTACTTCGACGGCTCGTCCATCAACGGGTTCGTCCGGATCCAGGAATCGGACATGCGGCTCAAGCCGGACCCGGAGACGTTCGCGATCCTGCCCTGGCGCAAGCGCGAGGACAGCGCCGCTGGCCGGCTCATCTGTGACGTCATCGATACGTCGACCGGCGAGCCGTTCACCGGCGATCCGCGGTACGTCCTCAAGCAAGTGCTCGAGCGGGCGGCGGACATGGGGTATACCGTGAACGCGGGCCCCGAGCCGGAGTTCTTCCTCTTCCAGGAGGACGAGGAGGGCCGGGCGACGACGGATTACACCGATCACGGCGGCTATTTCGACCTGGCGCCGAAGGACCTCGCGTCGGACGTCCGGCGCGATATCGTCTACGGCCTGGAGGAGATGGGCTTCGAGGTGGAGGCGTCCCACCACGAGGTCGCGAAGGCCCAACACGAGATCGACTTCAAGTACGCCGACGCGCTGTCGACGGCCGACAACGTCGCGACCTTCCGGAGCGTGGTGCGGGCCATCGCCTCCCAGCACGACATGCACGCGACCTTCATGCCCAAACCGATCCCCCGGATCAACGGGTCGGGCATGCACACTCACCTCTCGCTGTTCGACGCCGACGGGGAGAACGCCTTCCACGACGAATCCGACGAGTTCAACCTGTCGACGACCGCGAAGCAGTTCCTGGCCGGCGTGCTGGAACACGCCCCGGCGATCACCGCCGTCGCGAACCCGACGGTCAACAGCTACAAGCGGCTCGTGCCGGGCTACGAGGCGCCGGTGTACATCGCCTGGTCGGACGTCAACCGCTCGGCGCTGGTCCGCAAGCCGGCGGCCCGGGCCCCGGCGGCCTCCAGAATCGAGCTGCGGTCGCCGGACCCGTCGTGTAACCCCTACCTGGCGTTCGCCGCCATGATCCACGCCGGGCTCGACGGCATCGAGCAGGGCCTCGAGGCGCCGGACCCGGTCCGCGAAAACATCTACGAGTTCAACGAGGCCAAGCGCGAGGAGTACGGCATCGACACCCTGCCGGGGGACCTCGGCCGGGCGATCGACGCGCTGGAGGCCGATCCCGTGATCCAGGAGGCACTGGGCGACCACGTATCGGAGAAGTTCGTCGAGGCCAAGCGGGCCGAGTACGCCGACTACATCGTCGAGGTCTCCGACTGGGAACTCGACCGGTACCTCGAGACCTTCTGAGGCGACGACCCCTCTCGGCCGGTTCGGCTACGTCGTCCCGAGCGGCCCCTTCGAAGTAATCGCGGGCAGCAGCAGGACGCCAGCGGTTACCGTGGCCCCGGCGCCGAACGTCAGCGCGGTGACGGGCGCCAGGAAGGCGGTCACGGTCCCGATCACGACACCGCCTCCGGCCGTCGCGAGAACCCCCTCGCGGCCGAACGGGCGGTCCGCCGGCTCGACCAGCTGCCACGTCAGCACGGCGCCGACACAGGCGCCCAAGAGTACGACGGACTGGGTCGACCCGCCGGCGACAGCTACCGCGCCGGCCGCGATGCCCCCCGCCGCTCCGAAGCCGGCCACCGGTGACCGCCGCAGCCAGCGCGCACTGACACCGAGAACGGCGAGCCCCAGCCCGATGCCGACCACCACGTCCACGAGGTAATGAACGCCGATCACCACCCGCGAGAGCGCCACGGTTCCGATCACGATCGCGGCGACCGTCAACCGCCGCCGCTCGGTCGAGAGCTCCTCGAGCACGATCGCGAGGGCGCCCCACCCGACCGTCACGCCCACCGCGTGACCGCTCGGGAACCCGTAGCCGGATTCGGCCACGAACTGGAGCGTCCTGGGCGGCCGGGCCAGCCCGAACCAGGCCTTGGCGGCGATGAGGACGGCGAAGCCGGCGAAGAGGGTCGCGAGGACGAAGGCCCCCTCCGCTCGATCGTAGACGTAGTAGACCAGCGCGCCGAGCGCCAGCAGCACGGCGGAATCACCGAGGTAGGTCGCGGCGGCGAACGCCTTTAGGCCCCAGCGCGGGAGGGCGTCCTGGAGCAGCTGGACGAGGCCGACCCCGCGGCCGCCGGCCGCGACGGCGAATCCAACCGCCGGCGAAGGCAGCGGACTCATCGCCAGCGGTTCCGGACGGTGTCGACCACCCGACGGGGGACCGAGAGGCCCCCAACCGCGAGCCCGGCCAGGACCATGAGCACGTAGAGCCCCAGCGTCGAGAGCCAGACGACGACCATCGCCAGGATCGCCCAGCCGCCCGAGAGCAGGTAGAAGGCGCCGATGGTCATCGCGGTCCCGTAGAGCAACACCAGATAGGGCCCCCACCCGCGGGCGTGCCCCCGGCGGATGCGCGAGCGGACGTACTGCTTGAGATCGGACTCGATCTCCGATCGGTGGACGGTGTGGTCCTCGAGGCGGGTTTCGAGGTCCTCGACCGCCTCCCGGAGCTCGGTGACTTGCTCCGCGAGGGACTCGTCGCCGTCCATGTCACTCAGCCCTCTCGACCGCCCGGCTTTTCCCGCTGTCGGTCGCCGTCTCGCCCCGCGAGCACGACGTTGAACACCGCTCCGAGGAGGATGAGGATGGCCGCGAAGTAGAACCACGTCACGAGCAGTAGGACGCCCCCGAGGACGCCATAGAGGTCGCCACCTGAGGCGACCGAGGCGTAGCCCTGAAAGGCGGTCTGAAGGCCGACCCAGCCGATCGCCACGACGGCCGCACCCGGGACGGCTTCACGCAGCGCCACGTCGGTATCGGGGAAGCGAACGTAGAATGGGAGGAACGCGACGAACAGACCCACCAGTAACACCACTAACCCGCCGATCCAGCCGATCGCTGGGAGTTGGAGTGCCGCCAGAATCCCGCCGAGGATCACCATCAGGAGGAACGCGGTCCCGACGCCGGCCAGTCCGATCAGCGCATCGAGGAGTCCATGAAGGAGCGATTTTTCGCCGACGGTGCCGTAGATCCGGGAGAACGCCCGATCCAAGCCGCGGAAGCCCTTGAGGGCCCCCCAGAGCAGGACGACGATCCCGAGGACGGTCGTCCCGCTTCGCCCCCCGGGCTGGCCGAGCGCATCGGCGATCACTGCCTGTCCCCCCTCGGTCATGACTGTCCCACTGAGCGTCAGCATCCGCTCGGCGAGGCCCGGCCCGCCCAGCGCCGTGGCGATCGCCAGGGCCAAGATCAGCCCCGGCACCACTGACACCAGCCCGTAGTACGCGATCGCGGCCGCCAGGAAGGTGACCTCTACGCGTTTTGTGAGGGCAAAGACCCGTCGGCCGAGGTCGATGAGCCCAGCGCCTGTCGACCGCGCGATACGCTTCGCGCTCACGCCGTCAGCTCCCGGATCGCCGTCACCGGGGCGTCGGTTTTGAACGTCGTTCCCCCGTAATGGGTTCGGGAGGTTCGGTAGTCGGCGTCCTCGAGGGCCGCCAGGAACTCGTCCATCGGACCCGCCGGCCGGTTCCAGCGCTTACAGAGCCGGTGTTGGTCGTAGTGATGCGGGATGTCCAGTTCGGCGTCCAGACGCTTGAGCAGGCGGTCCGCGGCCGTCCGTTCGGTGAGTTCCGGCGTGAGCTGCTCGCGGACCCTCCCCACGAACGTGCGGTCGCGAAGCGCGCCGAGCCAGAGCGGACCGGCGGTGAGGAGCTGGTCGTGATCACAGGTGGGACACCGCTCCGGCGGATCCGGGAACCGGGCCGAATCAACCGTCCGATGCAGACAGGCGTCGCAGTGATAGAGGTAGCCGAGCTGCCCGCGGGCGCCGTCCGCTGGCCCTGGCCCGCGGTCGATCATGAGGTAGGTCCGGACGTAGTGGCGGGTCGCGTGCGAAAGCACCGGTTCCACCCCGATGTCGTGCCGCGCCGCGGTGCGGACGAGCGCCGACACGAGGATCCGCAGCCCCATCTCCCGGTGGTACTCGGTGTTCCGCGGCACGGCGTCGTACCGTCGGACGCCGGCGTCGAAGTGCGCCCCACAGAGCGGGGCCGTATCGGTCGCGGTCACACAGAGGAGCTGCCGGGTGCCTCGAACCGCCGCATCGACGAAGGGGATCGGGGTCCCGAACGGGTCGATGTCCACGATGTCGTAGTGCCGGCGGTGGAGCTCGCGGTTCGCGTCCCGGGCGCGGACGGTGGCGTCGAGCTCGTTTCGGCCCAGGTTGTCCCGGGCGAGAGCCACGGCATCGTGGTCCACGTCGAGGGCGGTGACGGCCCAGCCCTCAGCCGCCGCCCGGACGGCCCTGACTCCCGTGGCCGTGTTCGCATCGAGGTAGGTGTTGACCTCCGGTACCCGCTCGCGGAACGCCCGCAGGACGGCCACCGTGACGTCCCGGTTCAACACCATGTCCGGGTTGTAGAAGACCGCCTCCCCGGCGCCCGCCTCCGGCTGCGCCGGAACCTGAAGCTCGACGCCGCCTTCCCGGACGGTTTCCATGACCCCGTCTCGGCCCGTCGCGGGGTTTACGGTTGCGGTGGGCAGCGCCGGGGTTTACGTCACTGCGGGGCTTAGCCAGCCGTCGTGTCCGCCGGTGATTGGCAGGAAACGCTCGAGGCCGCCGGCGAGCTCACGCCGCAGGTCGTCGAGGAGCTCCTGGCAGTCCATGGTGAGCGGGGCCGGAAGGCCATCGACGCGGTGAGCGAGGAGCGGGTGAAGGCCTACAAGGACTTCACCGTGGTCGTGGGTCATGCCGACGAGTACATCGTCGAGGAGGGCGGTTGCACCTGCAAGGACGCCACCTACAACCTGGACCCGGAGGACCCCGACCAGCGATGCTGGCACGCGCTGGCGGTGGACCTGGCCCAACGGCTCGACGCGGTCGATCGACACGACATGTGGTATTCGGAGGTCCGGGAGTTCCTCTAGGGCGGTTGGACGCAGAAATCGACGAAGTTCCGCAGGATCTCGAGCCCGACCTCGCCGCTCTTCTCCGGGTGGAACTGCGTCCCCATCACGTGCCCGTCGGCGACGACGCTCGCGAAATCGATCCCGTACTCGGTGGTCGCGACCGCTGCGTCCTCCGCGTCCGGATCGGCATAGTAGGAGTGGACGAAATAGGCGTACTCGCCATCGACGCCGGCGACTAACGGGTGCTCGGCGACGACATCCAGCTGGTTCCAGCCCATGTGCGGGACCGTCCCGGATCGGAACCGCTTGTTTCGGCCCGGGATCAGATCCAACCCGCGGGCGTCACCTTGGCCCGCGCGCTCGGCTTCCTCGCTCTCGGTCAACAGCATCTGCATGCCGAGGCAGATGCCCAGCAGCGGGATCCCGTCGTCGATAGCTTCGAGCAAGGCCGGGCGCAGCGGTTCGGCGTTCTCCAAGCCCTCCGCGAAGGCGCCCACCCCCGGCAGCACGATCCCGTCGGCGGCCCCGATCGCGGACTCGTCCGCGGTGATATCGACGCTGGCCCCCGCGCGCTCGAGGCCGCGGACCGCGCTCCGGAGGTTGCCCAAGCCGTAATCGACAACCACGAGTTCGGCGGAGCGTTGGCGCGACGCGTTCACGGCTCCCGGCTATGGCCGATCCAGGCAAGTCCCTTTCCGTTCCCGTCGGGCCGGGGCCACGGAACGACTGAGGTCGTTGTAACCGGGTGTGCTGGCCGTTAGCGAACGGTTTTGAGGATCCCACCCCAATGAGGCCCCGTAAGGGAACGGCCGTTACCTTACAGCTCTGCCCCGGAGTGTCCGCCCGACGTCGGTCAGTTCGGCCCGGAGTCACCCAGAACTGCTCGCCGACGCCCTCTCCGGCGAGCGCAGTCCCCGCTGCTGCCGCTCAGTACTCGCCGAGCCGTGACTGCTCCCCCGTCCCCGCCATCGTCGCCGCGGTCTCGATCGTCGACTCGAGCGTCTCACGCTGGGCCGGATCGTAGAGGCTCGCGGCCGGATGGACACAGACGAGGACGTCTCGTTTCGTGCCGCCGATGGTCGCCCGTTCGACGCTCCCGGCCTCGTCCGTCACGGCGACAGCCCGGTCGAGCAGGTGTTCGGACGGGACCTTCCCGAGCGTGACAACGACCGTCGGATCCACGGCCGCGATCTCCGCCTCGAGGTAGTCCCGACAGTTCGCCAGCTCGGTGTGTTTGGGATCCCGGTTGTCCGGCGGCCGGCATTTCACGCAGTTCGTGATCCGGACGTCCTCGCGGCCCAAGCCGTAGTCGCGGAGCACCTCGTCGAGGATGCCGCCGCTGCGACCGACGAAGGGCTCCCCTTCCGCGTCCTCCTGTTCGCCCGGCCCTTCACCGACGAAGAGGAGCTCGGCGCCCTCCGGCCCGACGCCGTTGACGATCCGGGAGCGGGAGCCGACCAACGCGGGACACCGCTCGCAGGATTCGACGATGTAGTCCTCGCCCGGCGCCATGCAAGGCCTCAGACCGTCCGGCGTTATGAATCCGTCCGGAACGCGTCGGCCGCCCGGGCAGCCAGCCGGGCGACCCTGACCGGTTCGGGACGACCCCCGTCAGGCGTAAACGCCCGCAAGAGATCGGCCGCGTCCGGCCGGCTGAGATCGACGCTCCGGAGCCAGATCCGTTCGTCGTTGACCGTGAGCCGTTCCCGCGCGGGCTGGCGGCGGTACACCGCCAGCCGTTCCTCGAGCGCTTCGCCCTCGAACTCCCGGCGGAGGGCCGGCTCAAGGCCGTCCGAGGCCTCGAAGGAGACCGAGAGGACCGGCGGATCGCACCGCTCGCCGATCGCGTACAGGTCGAGGACGTTGAACCAGGCCGGCGCGATCCCGGCCAGCATCACGGCATGCAGGTCCTCGCGGCCTAACCGTTCGAGGAGCGAGCAGATCCGGGCGGTGGCGTCGGTCCCCCCGACGGTACAGCTGCCGAACGCCAGCCCGTCGACGGCCCGGTCGGCCCGCACGACAGCGGCCGCTAACGTGCTTCGATCCTCGGTAAAAGACTCCGCGACGCCCGCCACCCGGGCGCCGGTTTTCATTCCTCTTCGTCTTTGATGTCCTGCAGCCGATCGAGCAGCTCGTCGTTCGACGCCTGGAACTCGTAATCGACGGCGCCGTTGTGACCCTGGCTGTTCGTCGAGACGCTCGAATCGTCGACCTCGGCGTCCACCTCGCGTTTCTCCTGTTCGGATTCGTCGTAGCTGCCGAAGCCCATTCTGTCCGTTCCTATGGGACGCACGAGCAAAAATGGTAGGGCTCCCGTTCACCCGGAACGTTTTCCGGCCTGTCCGCCCCGGTACCGGTATGGACGTCCTCCAGATAACCGGTGACGGCGATACGACCACCCCGGGCGCCGCCGAGCGGTTGCTCGATGCCGGGGGGCTCTACGATCCGGACCAGTTCACCTGTAACGCCTACCTGGTCACGGGGGAGCGCCCGGTGCTGGTCGACACGGGGACGTTGGCTGGGGTGCCGGCGGCGATCGAGGGCTTCACCGACGAGCTGGCCGCGGTCATGCTCACCCATCAGCACGGCGACCATATCGGTCAGCTCGATGCCGTGCTCAGGGCGTTCGACCCCGAGCTCTACGCCTACGGTTCTCACCCCCGCCGGACGGCGGCCCTCTCGGACGGCGATACGGTTCGGCTTGGCGACGAGGCCTTCGAGGTCATGCACACGCCCGGCCACGCCGCCGATCACGTGGTCCTGCTGTCGGAGACAACGCTGTTCGCGGGCGACCTGATCGTCCCCAACGACGAAGCGTTCGACTACGGCAGCTTCGGCGCCACGGGTGGCCCCGGCCCCGCCCGGGAACGGCTGATCGAGAGCCTCGAGGCCGTGCTCGATCGCCTGCCGTCGACCGTCGAACACCTCTACGCGGGCCACGGCGATCCGTTCCACGGCGAGGTGGTTGACCTCGTGGAGACCGCGCTCGAACGGGCCGAGCAACGGGCGCCCAAGTACGCCGATCGGTAAGCGCGATGACTGCCCGAACCGCTTATTCGGGCCCGCCACGTCGGCTCTGAGCATGCCTGGGGCCGTGTATCTAGAAGGGGAGGACGTCCTCCTCCGCACGATCGAAGAGGAGGACCTCCCGTTCCTCCGCGATGTGATCAACGACCCGGCCGTGCGGCGGCACCTCCCGAACCGGCTCCCGCTCAACCTCGAGGGCGAGCGGGAGTTCTACGAGGACGTGATCGTCGGCGACGATGACACCCTGAACCTGCTGATCTGGGGGGCGGGGGACGACGAATCTGACGAACAGCGGGCCGGAACAATCGGCGTCCACGGCCTCGGATCCGTCGACGGCACCTCCGAGATCGGGCTGTTCCTCGAGCCTGATTCCTGGGGGCAGGGCCTCGGGACGGCGGCGTCGCGGCTCGTGACCGACTGGGCGTTTCGAGAGCGGGGCCGTCATCGGGTGATCGCCCGCGTCACCGCGGGGAATGAGGCGTCCGCGGCCATCTGGGAGAAGCTCGGGTACCGTCACGAGGCGACCTTACGGGAAGCCGGCTTTCAGGACGGCGAGTACGTCGACGAACACCTCTACGCGGTGCTGGAGGACGAATGGCTCGGCGTCCCGGATGGATGATTCGGAAATTGCGGCCCACTGGGGACCGGTACCGGCCTGACACGCTACAGGCGACGCACTCCACGAGGGGCTGTCCGTCATGAGCGCCGTCGCCATCCTCGGCTGTGGGTACGTCGGCCGGGCGCTCGGCCGACGGCTCCACGATCAGGGGCATGATGTCCTCGGCGTTTGTCGGTCCGACGAGGGGTTGGCGGCGGTTGAATCGGCCGGGCTCACTCCGGTTCGTGGGGACGTGACTGATCGATCCGACCTCGAGGCGGTGTCGGGGGCCGATGCCCTGGTGTTCGCCGCCTCCTCTGGCGGTGGCGGCGCGTCGGCCGCCCGGACGGTCTACGTCGACGGGCTCCGGACCGTCCTCGACACGATCTCGGCTTGGGAGCAGCCGCCGGAGCGGCTGCTGTACACGTCGAGCACCGGCGTCTACGGGGATCACGAGGGGGGATGGGTGGACGAGACGACCGCCCTCGATCCGGCCACCCCGAAGACCGAGGTGCTGGCGGAGGCCGAAACCGTCGCCCGCCGGGCCCAGGAGTTCGGAACTGCGCCGGTGGTTGCCCGACTGGCCGGGATCTACGGTCCGGGACGGTATCGGCTGGACCGATACCTCGAGGGCCCGGTCCCGGAAGGGTACGTTAATCTCGTGCACCGGGCCGACGTGGCCGGGGCCCTGAACCTGCTCCTCACGGCCGAGCCGGGGACGGTCCCGGACACGGTCCTCGTGGTCGATCACGAACCCGTCTGGAAACCCACGCTCGCGGCCTGGCTGGCCGAACAGTGTGGCCGGGCGCCGCCGGCAACGGCCGCGAGGACGGCGGACGGCCGCGAGCGACGACGCCGCGGCCAGAAACGCTGTTCGAACGACCGGCTCCTGGAGCTCGGGTACGAGTTCGAGTATCCGACGTATCGTGAGGGATACCGGGCCGCTATCGAGGAATACGACGGCTGACGGCGGACGGTATCGCGGGGGGAACCGACGCCCGCGTTACGCGGCCTGTCGCTCGCGGTTCTTCGGCCGGAGGTTGTTGTAGCCGCACTTGCGGCAGTGGTCGGCCCGCGGCGGATTGCGGGCGTTACAGCGCATGCAGATCTGCTTGTTGAGGAGGCGCTGTTCCGCCTCTTCGAAGCTTGCCATGCCCTAACGTTCAGGATCCCCGGAGTAAACCCTTTCGTGTGCGGGCGTACGGCCGATCTCGGCTCAGTCGGGGGCATCCGGGCGGGAAGCGTCCTCGGTCCCGCCGTCGGTCTGCTCGAGGTAATCGGACTGGACGGCGACCACCTCCGTGGAGTCGGCACAGTCGGCATACCGCTCCAACGGTTCCGCGTTCAGTTCGAGGAAGGTGTCGCCCCAGTTGAACTTCGAGAGCAGCTCTTCGGCGGTATCAGGCTGCCCGAGGATCACCAGCCCCCCAGCCATCGCCTCGACGGTCGTCAGGCGGAACGGGCGGCCGTAGTTCACCGGGTTGGCAGCCACGAGAAACGGCAGCGCCCGGTGGTCGCCGGGGATCGAGAACCGGGCGGATTCGGCGGTCTCCCATGAGCAATCGAGGGCGATCAGGCGGCCACCCCGGTCGGCGGGCGACAGGGCCTGCTCGGCGTGGGGGTTGAGGACCACGCCGGATGGCGTCGCCCGGTCGGTCCGGTGCAGCGAGACGAGGTCGAATCGCGCCAGCTTGCGGGCCGTGCACTTCTCGGGGTCGTCGTCACCCGCGTACCGGACGTGCAGTTCCACGGTCGTCACAGGCGGGCGGCACCCAAAAGCGCCGACCCCGAATCACGCTTCGTCCGCCGACTCGCCACGGACGAAGCGGGCGTAGACGACGAGGACCGTCAGCACGGCAGCCAGGTAGAACACGCCGATCAGCGCGAACATGACGCGATTGCCGGCGGTATCGCTGACGAACCCGAACATGACCGGGGCGATGAAGGCGCCGACCGTCACGCCGGTGTAGGCCAGCCCGTAGCTCTTGCCGGCCGAGTCCGCGCTCGAGAACTCCGACACCAGGCTGTCCCGCGAGGGCAACGCGAGCCCGTGGACCAGTCCCAGCAGAACGAACACGAACCCGATCGCGGCCACGATTCCCGGGACGAGGCCGGCGGCGATCAGGAGGGCGAAGGCCCCCGCTGCGGTGAGGGTGAGGGCGATGGTCCGGTAGATATTGAACCGGTCGGCGAGCACCCCGCCGGCGAGCACTCCGATGGCCGCCGCCGTCAGGTTGGCCGTCAGCGTGGTGTTGGCGATGGCGACCCCCAACCCGACCACGTCGGTAAGGAAGACGACGGTGAACGACTGGGTGGCGGTGCCGGCGATGGTCAGCAGCACGAAGAACACGACCGTCAGGAGGACCCGTGGATCCGCCAGCTGTGCCCAGTTGGAGGTCTCGTCGTCGTCAGTTGCCGCGGCGGCCGCGGATCGCCCCCGGTGGATCGGGGCCAGGGTGGCCCAGACCAGGGCCGCGTAGCCGAGGCCGACAAGCCCGAGCGCCGCCAGCGCCGGCCGCCACCCGAACTCGACCCCGAGGCCGCCGGCCACGATCGGCCCGGCCGCGAACCCGAGGAAGCCGGCGAAGGTGTGGGCCCCGAAGCCCTTGCCGCGGTTCGAGGCGTCGCTCACCGTCTCGAGGAGGGCGAAATTCGCGGGATGGAAGGTGGATTGGCCGACCCCCGCGAGCACCACGAACCCGAGCAAGGCGAGGTAGGAGTCGGCGAGCGCGGTCGCGGACGTCCCGGCCCCCGTGACCGCGATCCCGATGACGAAGATGCGCTTGGCGCCGACCCGGTCGACGAGATCGCCGATCGGGACCTGCAGCACCGATGGCATGAGGAACAGCAGCGAGAACAACAGCCCAAGCTGGGTGTTGTTCACCCCGAATTCGGCCCGGAACAGCGGGAACAGTGGCGGAAACACGAGGAAATAGAAGTGCGACAGGAAGTGGGCGACGCTGACGGTCCCCACGACGAAGTAGCGGGAGTCACGAACGCCGAGACCCGACACGGCGGGGCCTTCTCAGTTGGGTGGCAAAGGTATCCCGGTCCGCTGTTCGCGGGGCCCCGTCACGCTCTTTGCCGCCCCACCCCTCGACCGGTCTAGACCGATGTCGGATCCCGCGACCCTCGCCCGGGGCCACTATCACGACCTGGATGCCGGGGACTACGCGGGACTGCGGGACCGATTGACGCCGGACTTCCGTCACGTGCGCGGCGATCGGACGCTCGAGGGCCGCGACCGGTTCGTCCGCTTCATGCGCGACGAACGGCCGGAGACCGAGACGACCCACGAGATCGAAACGGTCTTCGAACGCGACCATGCGGTCGCCGTCCGGGGTCGGCTCCGGCGGTCCGACGGAACCCTCTGGTTCGGGTTCGTCGACGTGTTCAGTCTGGACGGGGACCGCTTCGAGCAGCTGGTGACGTACACGAACAGCCGGCTAGAGTGACGATCCGGACCGAGGCTCAGTCCTCGGGCCCGCTTCCGAGCGCGGCCTCGCCGACCGGCTCGTGGCCCTCGATCACTTCCTGGCCGTCCAGATATGGACGGAGGGCCTCCGGGACCGTGACCGTACCGTCGTCGTTCTGGTAGTACTCGAGGATGGCCACCACCGTCCGGGGGAGCGCGATCCCCGAGGCGTTCAGCGTGTGGAGGAGGTCGGCGGATTCGTGGTGCTCCTCCCGGTAGCGGATCCCCGCCCGCCGGGCCTGGAAAGCCCCGAAGTTCGAGGCCGAGGAGACCTCGAGCCACCGTCCGCCGACGTCCGGGCCGTCGGCCATGTCGTCGGCGGGGGCCCAGACCTCGAGGTCGTACTTCTTCTTCTGTGGGAACCCCATATCGCCGGTGCACATGTGGAGGACGCGGTACGGCAGCCCGAGGCGTTCGAGGACGGTGGCAGCCTCATCCACGAGGCCCTCGAGCCGATCATAGCTCTCCCCCGGCCGGACGAAATTGACGAGCTCGACCTTGTTGAACTGGTGGACGCGGACGTACCCCCGCGTCTCGGTTCCGTGCTCCCCGGCCTCGCGTCGGAAATTCGGCGAGAACGCCACGTGTTTCAACGGGAGGTCCTCGCCGAGCAGGATCTCGTCGCGATACAGGTTGGTGACGGGGACTTCGGCCGTCGGGAGCAGCCAGAGGTCGTCATCGTCGTACGGCTCGTCGTTGGCCCCACCGATCCGGTAGGCGTCCTCGACGAACTTCGGGAACTGGCCGGTGCCGCGCATCGAGGCCGAGTTCACCGCCAAGGGCGGGAAGACGTCCGTGTACCCCTGCTCGCGGTGGAGGTCGACCATGAAGTTGAACAGCGCGTACTCCAGCCGTGCGCCGTCGCCCTTGAGGAACTGGAAACCGCCGCCGGCCACCTTCGCCCCCCGCTCGAAGTCGATGACGTCGAGGTCCTCCGCGAGGTCGTAGTGCGGCGTGACCGTGTCGGGGTCGATCCGGAGGTCGTCGAACCCCCAGCGATCGACCTCGACGTTATCGGCCTCGTCCTGGCCGACCGGGACGCTCTCGTGCGGCGGATTAGGGAGCTCCAGGAGCGCCGCCTCGAGCTCCGCCTCCAGCTCGTCCGCTTCGGACTCGACGGCGTCCAGTTCGGCCTTCAGCTCCTGGGAGCGCTCGATGGCGTCCTCGGCCTCGTCGTCCTTGCCTGCCTGTTTGAGCTCGCCGATGCGGTCGGAGATCTCGTTGCGCTCGTGACGGAGCTCGTCGCCGCGGGCCTTCAGCTCGCGCCACTCCTCGTCGACCTCCAGGATCCGGTCGAGATCGACGCCCTCGACGCCCTTGACCTCGATGGCGCGCCGGACGACGTCCGGCTGTTCGCGCACGAACTGGCGGCTGAGCATTCCTGCGCGCTGGTTCACGACCCCCCGGGAAAACCATATCGTTCGGCCGGTGACGGGACGCTTTTGACGGCGGGTCCTCCGAGTCGAGGCATGGCTATCGGGGACCTGCGTCCGGTCGACCACGCGGGAGTCACGGACTGCTACTACGTCGACACCGGGATGTTCGACACGGCGGAGTACACCTCGGTCTATGTCATCGACGCCGAGCGGCCCGCGGTGGTGGACACCGGGATCGGGACGGACCACGAGGTCGTGCTGGGCGCGCTGGCGGAGCTCGACATCGCGCCGGCCGACCTCGAGGTGATCGCGCCCACGCACGTCCACCTCGATCACGCCGGTGGCGCCGGCTTCCTCGCTGCGGCCTGTCCAAACGCGACCGTTGCCGTCCACGAGATCGGGGCCCCGCACCTGATCGATCCGAGCCGCCTCGTCGAGGGCACCAAGCGGGCCGTCGGCGATGCCTGGGCCCACTACGCGGACCCCGAACCCATCCCGGCCGAGCGGGTGCGGGAACTCTCGGACGGTGACCAGCTCGACCTGGGGGATCGCGTGCTCGATGTGCATCACGCGCCCGGTCACGCCCCCCATCAGGCTGTCTTCCACGATCCAGCTGATGCTATCGTCTTCACGGCCGACGCGGCCGGGATCTACGTGCCGGCGCTCGACCGGGTCACCCCGACCACGCCCCCGCCGAACTTCGACCTCGAGCAGTGCCTCGAGGACGTCGCCCGCATCGAGACCCTCGACCCGGCCGTGCTCGCGTACTCGCACTTCGGCCCGGTGGCGGCGACCGACCGGCTCGGCGAATACGCTAGGATCCTCGAAGACTGGGTGGCGACGGTGGCCGATGCCCGCGATCGTTTCGCCGATGACGAGGCCGTGATCGAGCACTTGATCGAGGCGGACGACCTCCATCGAGCGTGGGGCCGAGAGCGCGCCGCGGCCAACGTGGCACTCAACGTGCGCGGCGTGCTCCACTGTTTCGACCGGCAGGAGGGGTAGCCCCCGGCCCTGGGCGGCGGTTAACTCCGAGCGAGACTCGTGATCATCCGCAGGAAGGCTCCCGGCGCCCGCCGCCGGGCGCCGGCGAGCGTGTCCTGGATGGCGGCCCCGGCATCCTCTTCGAGCGGCGGCCCATGGCCGACCAGCAGGCGCTCCGGATCGAGATCGCCCAGCTGTTGACGGGGCGGCCAGAGCCGGAGTCCGGGGTGAACGCCGACGCGTTCGCCGGGTGCCCGGTAGAAGTCGTTCCGACCCAGGGCCTCGGGAACGATGGCCGTCTTGCCGCCGTGGCTGACGAGAGCGGCTTCACGCCAGAGGCGGTTCGAGACGACCGGGCGCGACCGATAGCCGGAGCGCCCCAGTCCGCCCTCGAAGGGTTCGACGGGGACGCCGGAATCGGCGAGGGCATCGCCGAGGACGGTGGGAACGTGGACCGGGACGTCGTATCGGCGTGCGAACGCCCTCACGTCTCGCTTGTGGCGGTCGAGAAGAACCGTCACGCCGGCCACGTCGCCGAGCGCTTCGATTTCGGCGTGGATCCCCTCGGCGTCCACCGGGTCGATGACCCAGACGCCGTCGTCCCCGAGCAGCGCATGACTCGCCCGCTGGAGCGGCTTGCCCGGTTCCGCGATCCACGTCAACCCGTCGTCCCACTCGATGATCTGCGGGGCCCCATCGTCCTGAGTCGACGACATCACGACTGACTCGGCGGCGAGCGGGCCTAAGCTCGTCGCCCGGGGCTCCACGGTCGCCTTGCCAACCAGGGCTCCTACGCTTATGTTTGTCGGGGAACCAGCGCTACGCATGGACTGGCGAACCGCCGAGGCCGAATTCGATGACCACGTGATGGGGGCCGTGCCGCTGCCCCGGATGTTCGCCGACGCGGCGGACCGCCACGGACGGGAGATCGCCCAGCGGTACAAGGGGGGGACCTACGAGCGGACGCTGACGCCCGAGGTCGTCCCGGCGGTCGGGCCGGGCGAGTGGGGCGCGGTGACCTACGACGAGATGCACGGGATCGTCAAGCGGCTTTCCGCCGGCTTCCAGGAGCTCGGCGTCGAGTTCGGTGATAGGGTCGGGATCTTCGCCGAGACCCGGATGGAATGGGCCCAGGCCGATTTCGGCCTGCTCGCCGCCGGGGGCGTGGTGACGACGGTCTATACGAGCTCCTCGACCCAGCAAGTCGAGTACCTCCTGGGGGATCCCGGCGCCACCGGCGTGGTCGTACAGGACGGCAAGCTGCTCGAGCGGGTGCTGGAGGTGGAGGACGCGCTGGAGCTCTCCTTCATCGTCCTGCTCGACGAAACCGACCACGCGGCCGTGGACCGAGAGGACGTGTACACGCTCGACGCGGTCCACAGCCTCGGGGCGGAGCGGTTCGACGAGGAGACCTATCAGGCCCGGATCGACGAGCGATCGCCCGACGACCTCGCCAGTCTCATCTACACCTCCGGCACGACCGGCAAGCCGAAGGGCGTCGAACTCACCCACTGGAACTTCAAGTCGAACGTCGATCAGGTCCGCAAGCGGTACGGGCCGCGCCCGGACAAGGACGAGGAGCCGATCATCGGACCGGACTCGACCACCGTGTCATTTCTCCCGCTGGCGCACGTCTTCGAACGGTTGGCCGGGCACTTCCACATGTTCTCGGCCGGCGCCACGGTGGCCTACGCCGAGAGCCCGGACACGCTCCAGGAGGACTACGCGGCCGTGGCCCCGACCGTCGGGACCAGCGTGCCCCGGGTGTACGAGAAGATCTACGCGGCGATCCGGGAACAGGCCGCCGAATCCGCGCTGAAGGAGCGGATCTTCAACTGGGCCATCGAAGTCGGCCGGGAGTACGCGATGGCCGAGGAGCCGGGGACCTGGCTGTCGGTCCAACAATCGGTCGCGGATCGACTCGTCTTCTCGACCGTGCGTGAGGCGCTCGGGGGCAACGTCGAGCTGATGCTGTCGGGCGGCGGGAGCCTCTCGGAGGACCTCATCGAGCTCTACCACGGCATGGGGATTCCGGTGCTGGAGGGCTACGGCCTGACCGAGACCTCGCCGGTGGCGACGGTCAACCCGTTCGAGGCCCCGAAGATCGGCACGATCGGGCCGCCGCTGTACGACATGGAGACGCGTCTCGATCCCTCGGTCGTGGGGCAGGAGGACTTCGCCGAGCAACGGGGCACGGTCGGGGAGCTGCTCGTTCGCGGGCCGAACGTGGCCCGGGGCTACTGGAACAAGCCCGAGGCGACCGAGCGCGCGTTCCTCGATGAACTGCCGGAGGGAACGGTTCGAGTCGTGGACTGGGAGACGTCGACGGAGGACGATCGCGGCCCGTGGTTCCGAACAGGCGACATCGTGGCGCAGGACGAGGAGGGATACATCACGTTCCTGGAGCGGGCCAAGGAACTGCTGGTGCTCTCGACCGGCAAGAACGTGGCCCCGACGCCGATCGAGGACGCGTTCTCCGAGATCGAGGTCGTCGAACAGGCGATGGTCATCGGCGACGAGGAGAAGTTCGTGGGCGCGCTCATCGTGCCGAACTTCGAGGCGATCCGGAAATGGGGCGATCGAACGGGCGTGGAGCTGCCCGACGAGCCGAGCGCGATCTGCGCGGACGACCGGGTCCACGCCCGGATCGAGGAGGCCGTCGAGACCGTGAACGCCGGGTTCGAGCGCCACGAGACAATTAAGCAGTTCCGCCTCGTGCCCGCCGAATTCACCGAGGACAACGACCTGATGACCCCCTCACTGAAGAAGAAGCGCCGGAACATCCTCGAGCACTACGAGGATGAGGTCGCGGAGATATACACCGAAGACTGAGTTGTCTCGGGTGGACCGGGGTTCCTTTATATGTAGCTCCCCTGGTTCCGTGGATGAGCGACGTGGGTACCCGCCTCAAGATCGATCCCCACGTCCACTCTGAAGGCTCCTATGACGGCCGTGAACCGGTCGAACTCATCCTCGAACACGCGGCCGACATCGAGTTGGACGGCGTCGTCATCACTGACCACGACACGATCGAGGAGTCCCGGCGGGCGGCCGAGCTCGCGCCGGACTACGGCTTGGTCGGTATTCCAGGAGTGGAGGTCTCGACCCGATCGGGCCACTTGCTCGCGATCGGCGTCAGCGAGCGGCCGCCGGAAGGTCGATCCTTCGAAGAGACCGTCCGGATCGTGCGCGATCGTGACGGCGTCGCTGTCGTCCCTCACCCGTTCCAGCGCAGCCGACACGGCGTCCGGAAACGTCACATCGGGGACTGTGACGGCATCGAGGTGTACAACTCGATGCTGTTCACCGGCTACCGGAACCGCCGCGCCCAGACGTTCGCCCGCAAGCGCGGCTACCCGAAGTACGGCGCCAGCGACGCGCACCTGATCCCGTACGTGGGCCGTGCGTATACGGAAATCACGCTGCCGGACGTGCCATCGGCCACGCCCCCAGCTGATATCGACGGCACCGCGGTCATCGAGGCCCTCCGGGCTGGCGAGACGCAACTCAGCGGCAAGCGGACCCCCATCCACCGGAGCGCGAGACAGTACGCCAAGGGGGCGGCGCGCCGGACGGCGTTTTACGTGACCTCGACCGTGCCGGGGATCAGTTCCTGGCCCGTCTCGCTACGGAATCCCTGACCCGAGCTGCCGGCAGAACGGCCCTGGATGACCCGAACCCCGACAACGCTCCGGACCGGGTGACTTTAACCCTTCACCGGCCAACCCGGTGCATGGGAGGCGAGCGATGGCCGGCGCTGATCTGATCGCCCTCGTCGCGGCGATCATCGGGATCGGTGTCATCGCTCAGGTGCTCGCCGACCGCTTCCGGGTCCCCAGTATCGTCTTCCTGATCCTGGCCGGGATCGCGCTGGGCCCGGAGGTGCTGGGGATCATCCGCCCCGAAGCCTTCGGGGACGCGCTTTCCGCGATCGTCGGGCTCTCGGTCGGCATCATCGTTTTCGAGGGCGCGTTCCACCTGGAGATCGACCGCCTCCGCCAGGCCTCCAGCGAAACGATCCGCCTGGTCACGATCGGCGCCGGCATTGCGTTCGTCGGCACGGCGGCGGCTGTCCATTTCGTGTTGGGCGTGCCGTGGGACGTCTCCGCCCTGATCGGGGCGCTCCTGATCGCCACGGGCCCGACGGTCATTACCCCGATCATCAGTATCGTCCCGGTGCGGGACCGGGTGGCGGCTGCGCTTGAGACCGAGGGCATCGTGAACGACGTCACGGCCGCGATCCTGGCGATCGTCGTCTTCGACGCCATCATCTTCGAACAGGTCTCCCCGGCGGTGTTCGTGCAATCCTTCCTTTCCCGCCTCGGTGTCGGCGTCCTCGTCGGCGCGGCCGTCGCGGCGGTGCTCTGGTACCTCCTGCGGCATGTCGATCTGTCCCCGGGCAGCGCCCCCCAGAACGCCCGACTGCTCGTGCTGGCCGGGGCCCTTGTGGCGTTCGGGGCGGCCGAGTCAGTGTTCACGGAAACGGGCATCGCCGCCGTCGCGACGGCGGGGATCCTGCTCGGGAACGCGGACCTCCCCTACAAGGACGACATCCTGGAGTTCAAGGGCGACATCACCCTGCTCGTCCTGTCGTTCGTGTTCATCACGCTGGCGGCGCTGCTCCGGTTTCAGGACCTCACGGCGTTCGGGCTCCAGGGGGTCCTCGTCGTGGTGCTGGTGGCCGCCGTCATCCGCCCGGTCCTCGTGTTGCTCTCGACCTGGGGGAGCCAGTTCACCGTCCGGGAGCGCCTGTTCGTCAGTGCCGTCGGCCCCCGGGGCATCATTCCGGCGTCGGTGGCGACGTTGTTCGCCATCGAGCTCCAAGCCCGAGGCCTCGGGGACGCGGCCACCGCGTTAGTGGGCGTGGTGTTCCTCGTCATCCTGGGCACCGTGGTCGTCGAGGGCGGCTTCGCCCGACACATCGCCGAATACCTGGACGTGGTACCTATGCGCATCATCATCATCGGAGGCGGCAAGGTGGGCCGACAGCTCGCCGAACGCCTCGAAGACCGCGGCGAGAACGTGGTCATCATCGAACTGGAGCAGAGCATGGTCGAACGCGCCCGTAACGCCGGCTTCCCGGTGCGGCATGGCGACGGCACCGACACGGAAGTCCTGGCGGCCGCCGGGGCGGAGAACGCGAAGTTCGTCGTCGCCGCGACCGGGGACGACGATGCCAACCTGCTCGTCGCCCAGCTCGCGCGATCGCGGTTCGACGTGGAGCAGGTCATCACGCGCGTGAACAACCCGGACAACGTCGACGCGTTCGAGGAGCTCGGCGTCCAACCCATCTCGGCCTCCCAGGCCACGGCCTGGGCGCTCGATAACGCCATCGAACGGCCGGCGCTCTCGACGTGGATGACCGAACTCGGTCGCACCGGCGACGTGCAGGAGATCGAAGTCACGGCGGAGGAGCTGGTGGGCCGGACCATCGGGGATATCGACGAGGAGCTACCGAACGGGTGTCTCATCGCGCTGGTGAGCCGGGACGGCGACAACGAGGTCCCGTCATCGGACGTGACGCTGGAGTACGGCGACCACCTGACGTTCCTGGGTCGCACGGAGGCGGTCCGCGAGGCCATCAGCTGGGCCCACCCCCACGACTGAACCAGGGGTGGCCAGCGGCTCACTCAGCCGCCGGTGCCGAACTGGGCGCTCGCCGCGTAGGCCTCTCCACGGAGTCGGAACCGGAACGTGCCGTCCTCGTATCCATCGGTTCTCGCGCCCCGGGATACGGTGTTCCGATCGGTCACCAGCCGGACCCGATCCACGTCCGCGTCCAAGTACGGGAGCGTGTTCCGGAGGGCGACGTTCCGCGATTGCATCACCTGCTCGGGAATGAGACGGCGTTCGGCCCCGTCAGCCCGGGTGAGTGTCAGCGTAGCCGCGGGCGCCTCGGCGTCCCGCCGCGGCCAGACCACCCTGACCTCGGCTCCGTCGCGACTGACGTCCAGGCCGTCGGTCGGCTCGATCGTCACCGACGGCGCCTCGAAGCCAAGCAGTGCAGCGTGGGTCACGTCGTCCCGACCGATACCGATCTCGTACGCGTAGCGGCCCCCGCCGAGATGTCCGACTTCCCGGGCGCCATCACAGTCGACCGGGTGGGCGGGGAACCCCGCCAGCGTGGATTCGTTGCGACCCCCTGGCGGGATCCGGACCAACGGCAGCGGCCAGCCGACGGGCGCGATATGGAACCACCTGTCGTCGACCTGCTTCCAGAGCCGCCAGAAGTAGGGGTTGCCCGCGACGGCGTCCTGGCTGTGGTTGACGAGCGTGAAATCGATCTTCGTCGGCAGCTCGGCCCGTTCCGCGCTCGGTCGAAGGTACACTGACGTCTCCTCATCGGCGTCGTGGAACCACGCCATGCGTTCGGTGTCCGGAAGAGGGAATATCTCGGTGCCGCTGAACCGCGACCCGTCGCCGGGGCCAGGTGAAGCAGTCGACCAGACGTCGATGCGGACCTCCCGCTCGCCGTAGCCCTCGAAGTGGTAGGAGTCGCGCGGGAACCCCCGGCCCTCCTCCCGACCCGCCACCGCGTATTCGAACCGGAACGTCTCGTCGGGCTCCAAGGCCTTCGTTTCGGGCAACCAGGGGCCGTTGACGTCCGCCGCCAGCCGCCAGCGGCCGTCGCCCGCCAGCGTCAGCTCCGGGGCGGTACGGGCGATCTCGTGGCGCTCCGTCGGCGCGAGCACGAGCTCGTCGTGAACATTGTAGTCGGCGTCCCGCGGCCGTCCACCGGGCCGGGCGGTCGGAACCGGTTGGAACAAGGCCAGCGCGTCGAGGCGAAAGGTGTTCACGTACGGGTTCGCGTTCCGGAAGACGCCACGAACGGTCGCGGGGTGCTGGCCGGTCGCGGTCCGGCCGAACTGGAAGGTCAGCTCCCCGCCGTCCGGCGTTCGAGTACGCGCGTTCGTGAGCGCGGCGGTGACTGGGGCCGTCTCGAACTCGACGACGCTCCACCAGTCGTTGGGTCGGTCCGGATCGCCCGCCGATCCAGTCGGCGATGTCGGCGTGGAGCTCGCCGATATCGACGGCACCGGGACGGGAGTCGGCGTCGGTTCGGTCGCCGAGTCATTGATGGCGGCACAGCCTGCGCTCAGCGTAGTGCCCAACAGCCCGAGGAGGGCGCGTCGTCGCATACCCGGCCCGTCGCCGCCCGCCGATAAGGTCTTCCGGGAGGATCAAACCACCATTTGACCCTGTTCGCGGTCCTCGGACATCCCAAAACCGTTCGAATCCCACTGCCGCGATCGCCCCGTAATCCGGCGGTTAACGCTCGAACGTGATGGCGCCGCCCTGGCCGAACCCGACACAGAGCGTCGCCAGCCCTCGCTCGGCGTCGCGCTTCTCCATCTCGTGGATCAATGTCACCGGCAGACGGGCCCCCGAGGCCCCGAGCGGGTGGCCGATCGCGATCGCGCCCCCGTTGACGTTGAACCGGTCGTCGGGGACGCCGAGCTCCTGTTGGCTGTACAGACACTGGCTCGCGAACGCCTCGTTGAGCTCCACGAGGTCGAAGTCCTCGATCGACTGGCCGGTCCGTTCCATGAGGCCCTTCGAGGCCGGGACGGGGCCGATACCCATGATCGTCGGGTCCACGCCGGCGACGTTGTGATCCCCGACGTAGGCCAAGACGTCGAGGTCGTGTTCGTCCGCGAAGGCCTCGCTGGTCACGAGCGTGGCGGCGGCGCCGTCCGAGATCTGCGAGGCGTTGCCGGCCGTGACCGTCCCGTCGCTCTCGAACGCCGGCGGCAGACCGCTGAGCGCTTCGAGGCTGGTGTCGCGGCGGATGCCCTCGTCCTCCGTGACGGTCCCGTCCTCGGTCTCGATGGGGACCAGCTCGTCGTCGAACCGCCCGGAATCGGTCGCCTCGGCCGCCCGCTGTTGGCTCCGAAGCGCGTATTCGTCCTGGGCTTCCCGGGACACGTCGAACTCGCTGGCGACCTTCTCGGCAGTCATGCCCATCTGCAGCTCGAAGATGTTGTAGCGCTCGCCCAGCTCGGGATGGAGTTCGCCGTAGGAGGACCCCATCGGGACCCGAGTCATGCTCTCGACGCCGCCGGCGATGATCGCCTGTCGCTGCCCGGCGCGGATCGAGTCCGACGCGGACATGATCGCCTGCATCGAGGACGCGCACCACCGGTTGATGGTCGTCGCCGGCGTCCCTTCGCCGAGCGGGGAGAGCAGCGCGATCACCCGGGCCATGTTGTTGTCCTGTTCGCCGCGCTGCTGGGCGACGCCCCACATGAGGTCATCGATGGCATCGGGATCGAGAGCGTGCTCCGCCAGGATGTGTTCGATGAGCGGGATCGAGAGGTCCTCGGGACGGACGTCCGCGTACACGCCGTCTTCCTTTCCCTGTGGCGTGCGGACGGCGGCCGCGATCACTGGTGTCGTCTCGGCAGTCATGCTACACTCTGGGTTCGGTGGACTCATAGGGGCATCGACGTCTCGCAGCTGGGACATCCCAACCGGCGTCGATCACGAGTATCCGATGTCACCGACGGCCAGGATCCGACGTCGGGTGCCAGGGTTCTTCAGCGCCACATACAGCCACCCACCCGGTCGGACCGATGTCACCCGGAACCCGTATCGGCGGCCGGACGGTCCTGATACGTCGACCGACCTGACCTATCAACGGTATTCAGTATCGCCGGCTCGACCCTCGAGTCGGCGGCGAAAGGCCGAGTCAGGCCCCGACGGCACACGTCGAACTGCTTATCAGGCCCCACGGGCTAGTTTAGTAGAATGAACGACGGGGCCCTCTCGGTCGTGGAACTGCTGCTGACCGCCCGCCATTACACCGACGAACGGTCGCTCGACCCCAACGATCTGCCGCCGCGGATCCGGAAGGTCTACTGGTCGGACGGCGAGATCGAACGCCCGCTCGTCGTCACGGAGGAGGACGCGGCCGCCGCCGTGGGCATCGACGACCCGTGGGAGCCGATCCAGGACCTGATGTTCACGGATCGGGACGCGTTCACCAACCAGCTCTCGCTAACCGAGCCCGACCTCGCGGAGGACTGGTTCCTCGAGCGAGCCGACGACGAGCTCATCGGGACGAACCCGACACTGGCCTTCGTGTTCGAGGGTCGCGACGGTGTGGACGTCGACTACGAGGCGGCCCGCGGCTCCAACCGTCCCATCCAAGCCGATCGAGCCTGGATCGACGGCCTGCTCGCGGAGTACTTCGACGAGGAAGACGAGGAGATGCTCGACCTCGTGGACGTGAAGGCGCCCGAGGAGATCGAGATGACCCTTGACGACCTCGTCCTGACGCCGGATCAGGAGGACGAGATCCGGAAGATCGGGAAGGCCATCGAACACCGGGACTATCTCGCCGAGATCGGCCTGCGGGAGATCGGCAAACTGCTGTTCGTCGGCCCGCCGGGGACCGGGAAGACGTCCGTCGCCCGATCGCTCGCCCACTCGCTCGACCTTCCATTCGTGGAGGTCAAGCTCTCGATGGTGACCAGCCAGTACCTGGGCGAGACCTCGAAGAACGTCGACCGGACCTTCGAGGTCGCCAAACGGCTCTCGCCGTGCATCCTGTTCATGGACGAGTTCGATTCCGTCGCGAAGACCCGACGCTCCGACGAGCACGCCGCCCTCAAGCGGGCGGTCAACACGCTGCTGAAGTCGATCGACGAGATCTCGCTGATCCGGGACGACGTCCTGCTGATCGGCGCCACGAACCACCCCGACCAGCTCGATTCGGCCGCCTGGCGGCGGTTCGACGAGATCGTCAACTTCCCCCGGCCGGACCACGGCATGCGCCGGGACATCTTCGAGGTCATCACGCGGGCGATGGAGATCGGCGACTTCGATCCCGAGGAGCTCGCCGAGGCCACCGAAGGCTTGACCGGTTCGGACATCCGGCTCGTGCTCCGGGAAGCGGTGCTCGAAGCCCTCGCCAACGACCGGCGGGAGGTCACCCAGGCGGACCTGCTGGCGGCCGTGGAGGACTTCGAGGAGCGGGACAACCTGAAGAACATCATGGCGATGCAGGACGAGCCCGACCACGACCACAGCGACCACGGGGCCGACGAGTCAGAGGCGCAGACGCCGCTCGATTAGGCCGCATCGAGCGACGTCATGCCGTCGAGCGAAGGGACCTACACGCTCCTGCTGCACTTGGACGCCCCTGTGGAGCGCGAGGTCGGCGCCCTCGGCTCACTTACGTTCCCGGCGGATTGGTACGCGTACACGGGGAGCGCCTTCGGCCCTGGCGGTTTCGCTCGGATCGATCGGCACCGGCGGATCGCCGCCGGAACGGCCGACACGCGCCACTGGCACATCGACTACCTCCTCGCGGACTGTGAGCTGCGGGCCGTCTATACAGCCGCCGATGAAGCGATCGAGTGCGCGGTCGCCCAGAGCTTGCCCGGGGATCGCCTCGCCGGGTTCGGCGCGTCCGACTGCCAGTGTGAATCCCATCTCGTCCACACGCCGAACGAAGCTCCACTCCGCCAGGCTCTGGAGCGTCACTACGGTCCGCCGCGCTGAAGGCGGCCAGCAGCTGGCCCTCTCCGGTAGAAGGACACTCTCGACTCGGTCGTGGCTCCCCGGCGGTCAATCGGTCCGGAGGTACATCCCCTTCGACGCGGGACGGGTCTCCTCGAACCCGAACCGTTCGTAGAAGCCATCGACGTCGGCCATCAGGTTCACGTAAGCTCGGGGAGGCGCAGTCTCATCGATATACTCGAGGAGGGCGGTTAGCACCGCCGTGCCGAGCCCCCGGCCCTGGTGATTCGGATGGATCGCCATATCACAGACGTGGAAGACTGCGCCGTCGTCGCCGACGATCCGCCCCATCCCGACGGTCCCTCCGCTGGGCTCGTGAACGAGCACCACCCCGTACAGCGAGTTGGGGAGTCCTTGCTCGACCGCCGCTCGGGAGCGACGGGCCATGTCGTTGGCCGCACGGAGCGCCTGAAACACCTCGGGGGTCGGCGGCCGCTCGACGACGGTGTAGGCGTCGTCCAGGTCAGGGTCCGGGCGGTCGGCCATACACCCTGTATTCGACCGTGGCGGCATAACCACGGCGTCACGTCGTCGGTGGCGGGCCCCGCCCTTCCAAACCCGCGGGCTTTAGCCGACCCGGCACCGAGGCCGGAGCCACTGATGGAGGTCACCCTGCTCGGCACGGGGGACACGACCGGCACCCCGACCGTCGGGTGTGCGTGCGAAACGTGTCGGGCGGCCCGGGAGCGCGGCGTCGAGCGCTCCCGGTTCTCGGTTCACATCCGGAGTGAATCGACCGGCGAATCGCTCCTCGTCGATGTCTCGCCGGACTTCCGGTCGCAGTTCCTGACCCACGAGGTCGCCCTTCCCGATGCGATCGTGATCACCCACATCCACTTCGACCACTTGGATGGGCTCGGGAACGCCTATCGGCTCTACGACTACGGGACGGCGGTCCCGGTATTCGCCGCCGCGGTTGAGGATCCCGAAACCGGCGAATCGGTCGCCCAAACCGTTCGGTCGCGGTTCAATTACCTCGATCGGATCTCCGTTCACGGGGTCGATCCGTTCGAGTCCACCGATCTCGCCGGGCTCATGGTAACGCTCGTTCCCGTTGACCACCCACCGCTCGCCTCCTACGGGTTGGCCATCACCGATCCCGCGACCGGCGGCCGGCTCGCGATCACGGGCGACACCTCCTATGCGGTCCCCGAGGAGTCCCGCGCGGTCCTGGCGGGGGCCGACCTGCTGCTCGCGGATGCGATCGTCCCGGCGGCGCTCTGCGACCGACACCCGCGGGGCGGGGCGCATCACGACGAAAACGGCGTCCCGCGGACCTTCGGCCGGAAGCATATGACTCGGCGAGGGGCGCTGGATCTGGCCGCGGAACTCGAGGCCGGGTCGACCCGGTTGGTCCATGCCGCCCATTTCTACCCGGCGGACGAAGCCTTCGAGGAGCCACTCGCGGTGGACGGCGAGCGCTACGAGCTCTGAGGCCCCTCTTCGGGGTGCCGGTACCGCTCCAGGGTGCCCTGCCGGCGGGCTCGCCCGGGCGGGTCTGCGACCCACGGCGAGTGGCTGTCCCGAGCGGCGCGGCGATCGTACGAGGGCGGGTCGGCCGGTTCGAACGCGGGACACGCGGACCCGCAGTCCTTCGGCGGGTCCACGAGCCGATCGTAGTGGGTGCACGCGGGCAGGCCGCCGACACCGGCGACCGTCCGCACGGTCGCGTGCTCACAGCCGATCGGGGGCTCCGGTCGCCAGCCCTTGCCGTAGACCCGTTCCGCCAACCGCCGTCGCGCCCGAGTCTTGGCGGCGGGCTCGACGATCGCGATGTCGGCTCGCCCGGGCTGACGGTCCAGCAGCTCGATGCCGGGGTCCTTCACCGGGAGCGGCTCCGGCGGTCGCACCACCTCGTGGGTCGGCTCCCCCGGAGACACCCGCCAGACGCCCACGGGATCCGGGAACTTGTGGAGATGGGCTCGCGTCACGTGACTGGTCGTGGCGAGCACGACCCGGTCGACGACCCCCAGTGACACGTCCGTCCTCAGCTGGGTGGCGAGATCCCCCGGCCGGTCGAGATCCGGCTTGACCTCGATCGCCGTGAGCTCGCCGAACCAGTCAGCCGGGTAGCGGGCGGCCTGCCGGACGTACAGACGTCCGTTCCGCCGTTCGGCCTCGAGGAACCCGATCTCGATCGCCCGCTCGATCGCCGATCGGGCGCTCTCCTGGTGGACGTCCAGGCCGCTGATGGTGTCTTTCCAGTACCGGGCTCGGCCGACGCCGACGTCCGCTTCCAGCACGACCGAGGGAATGGCCGTGTCGGTGAGCTGTCGTCGGGTGTCGAACTCGGGGCCGCTGCCGACCAGCACCACGTCCGCTACCCGGTTGGCGGGTCGGGTAACGCCCGTCCCGAGCTGGCGGGCGACCAGCGCCCCAGTGGCCTCCAGGTGGGCGCACAACCGCTGTTCGAGGGCCCACTCGGTCACGGATCGGTATCAGCCACGGGCGGGCAAAAGCGCGCCGGCCTACTGTACGGAGACGGTGCCGGTCATCCCCGAGCCCTCGTGGGGGACGCAGAAGTACGGATGCTCGCCCGCGGTCTCGAAGGTGCGCCGGTAGGTCCCGCCGGCATCGATCAACCCGTCACCCATGTTTTCCCGGGCCGCCCGTTCCGTTTCGAAACCGCCGGACGCCCAATAGGTGGCGCCGGTCGGGATCTGCTTCTCGTAAGCGGTCACTGTGTGCCCGATTTCGCTGTCGTTGACCCATTCGACCGTTCGTCCGGCGGCGATCGAGATGTCCGCGGGCTCGTACTCGAGGCCCACCATGCGGACCGTTCGGGGCTCATCGCCGCCGCCACCACCGAGACATCCGCTCAGTCCGACGGCCAGGGCGCCCCCGAGCGATCGGAGCGCCGACCGCCGGTTCATAGCGCGACCAGCAGGTCGGTGGCGTACATCACGAGGAACCCCGCCAGGAAGCCCAGGATGTTCGTGGCACTGCCCAGCCGGCCCTTCGCCCGCACCATCCGGGAGATCTCCCAATCGACCTGGATGATGGCGCCCACGCCGATGGCGAGAAACAGCGCGCCGAGCGTGGGCGAGAAGGCCAGCCCGCCGATCCAGCCGCCGAGGATGATCGGGGCGCCGGCCAGGGCTCCTAGCGCGATGAAATGTCCGAGGGCCGGCCGCTCACCCCGGGAGAGCGGCGCGACCACGGCCGGTCCTTCGGTCACGTTGTGGATCATGAAGCCGATCACGAGGAACGCTCCCAACGAGACCCGGCCGAGGGCGAACGCGCTGCCGATGGCGAGGCCCTCCGCCAGGTTATGGAGGCCGATCCCGAGCGCGACGAGGTAGGCCACGGTCAGCGCGCTCGGCTCGTCGCCGGCGCTGCCCCGGGCGGCAATCGACTGGACGAGCAGGGCCGCCCCGACGATCCCGCTGACGACGAGCAGGGGCCCTTCGAACGCGCCGGGGACGCGTTCGGCCACCTCGAACGCCTCGAACCCGGCGTCGAACGCCAGGAAGGCCAGCACGCCAGCAGCGAACAACAGGACCGCGTGCAGCCAGCGGTCCGAGAGGTCCCGCATGAAGGGGAACCAGAGCATGCCGAGCGCGACCGGGATGACCCCGACCATCACGCCGATCACGGCCAGCAGCCCGAGCACCTCGGCGGTCATCCCGGGCGATACCGCCGGGGCGATGATGGTGTGATGGACCGTGGCGCCGTCGGCGAGCACGAGCGCGACCTCGATGTCCCACCCGGGCGTCCAGTGGTACGGAATCCTGATGGTCCCCGACTGGAGCGGGCCGAGCGTATCGACCTCGACGCCGCTACTGGTCATCGTGTAGTCCCAGTAGGCCTCGTTGACGAGGAGCTGGCTCACCGTGACCGGATCCGGGCCGTTGTTGGTGACGTGGAGCACGATGGCCTCGTCGTGGGGGAGGGTGACGTGCGTGATCGAGACGTCGGGCAGTGGCGCGCCGGTCTGCACGCCGGCGAACGGCTGGGCGACCACCAGCACCCCGAGCAGGACCCCGAGCAGGACGATCGGGAGCAGGACCCCGGCCCAGCGCGGGAGGCCGAACGGTCGATCCGGCTCCTCGAGGAGCGTCCCGCCGTCGGGACTGCGGTCGGCGGACATCTCAGCTCACCCCGTCCCGGACGTCGAAGAAGCTCATCCACCCGAGCTCCGCGAACTCCGACTGGTGGGCGTGGAACATGTAGAGCCCCGGCTCGTGGTTCGAGTAGTCGAGTTCGATGATCCCGCGCTGGGCTTGACACTGCATCACCGTGTCCACCTTGTAGCTCGTCGGGAGCAGCGTCGTGCCGTGGTCGTAGTAATCGAAGAACTGCGAATGGGTGTGGAACGAGTTGATGAGGTCGAACTCCGTCGTGTTGACGAGGTAGACGCGCTGTCGCTGGTTCTTGTCGATCACGATCGGCCGCTTGGTTTCCCCGGGTTCCCAGTTCCCGAACCCGTCGGTCGACCCGACGCCGTAGGCGAAGGCACGCGTGTTCGCGGCGTAGACCTCGTTGCCCCCGTCGAAGTTGGTGTCGAAGGAGTTCATCACGACGACCATCTCGTCGACGCCGTCGTTCGCGTCGTACGTGTGGTTCCGCGTCTCGGCTTCCTCGACGAGGTAGTCCGTCAGCTCCGGCGTGATCTGGCTGGGGTGTTGGTTGACGTAGTCCGCCGGCTGTTCCCTGACGCGTTCGGGATCCGGATCGACGACGATCGTCCCGTAGAGCCCCCGGTGGACGTGTTCCTTCAACGGCAGGGAGTGGCAGTGGTAGAGGTGGACCCCGGCCGGTTGGGCGATCCACTCGTAGGTGAACGACTGGCCGGTCTCGAGGACGCCCGGTCCGTTCTGCGGGATCCCGTCCATGCGGGGGTTCAGGTTCCGCAGGTGCGGGTGGATGGTGTGGGCATGCCGGCCCTGGTTGGTGAAGGTGACCCGGATCAGGTCGCCCTCGACGGCCCGGATCGTCGGGCCGGGCACCTGACCGTTGTAGGCCCAGGCCGTGAAGGAGACGCCCGGCGCGATTTCGATCGGGACGTCCCGGGCATCGAACTCGAACTCCCGGACCGGCCGGCCGTCCTCGTCAGTGCCGTTGAGCTCGCCGGTCTCGAACGTCCGGAGGAACTCGTGGGGGTCGAACCGGTCCGACTGGTACTCGTCGACGGCCCCGAAGTTTCCGTGGGGTGACTCGTCGTGGTCGTGGCCGGTCGGATGGCCGGCAGCCCGCCCGCCGGCACCGAGGGCCGTCGCCCCGGCGACACCCAGACCGCCGAGCACCGCCCGTCGATCGACGTTCCCGTCCAGCGCGTCGACGAGTCTCGATTCGAGGGCGTCCGTGACCGCGGCCGCCTGCTCGTAGGGGATCCGGCTCATCGCTGTCTCGGTATCGGTCGACCCTGGGTGTCCGGGCCCGGTTGGCGGTCAATCGGTGATGGAGTCATGGCTCATGGTTTAGCCTTGTCTAAAATAAGCGTTATTACCATGGAAAACAGGCGTTCCGGGCGGCTCTACTACCGCTGATCGGTCAGTCCGCGGCTTCA